>NZ_JAQWSS010000022.1 GCF_029243085.1 Candidatus Thioglobus sp.
TCGATGTGGTTTCTACGCTTAAAAAAATGCGTGAGCTCGTTAATGATTGTCGAGTTGAAATTTCAGCTGAGCGTGCTGAGGAGCACCCTAAGGTTTTTACTAAAATACATTTGCATTTTATTGTTGAAGGTGAAAATCTAAACGAGAAGAAAATCGCAAAAGCAGTGAGTTTATCAGCTGATAAATATTGCTCTGCTTCTATTATGCTTGGAAAAATGGCCGATATTACTCACGATTTCTCAATCCATGAATAATACTTGGGGTTGGCTCGGTACACTCACTGGCATCATTGGCGGACTGTTGGTTGCACTTAATTTTGAATACTCTAAATTTGGCTATATTTTTTTTATGGTATCCGCTATTAGTTGGGTAATTCAAGGGGCTAAAAATAATGACAAATCTTTGATATTGCTTAACACAGTATTTGTTTGTGTCAATACATTGGGGCTTTATCGTTGGTTTTCGTAAAACGCATTCACTTACTAACCCTAGCCATAATCTGCTCATATAGCGTAGGTGCAATTGCCGAAAATCATCAAGACTTAACCAATATTGAAGAAAAGATAGAATCCATTAATTATGACATTTTAGAACTTGAGGTGAGCTACGAGCTGGGTGAAAACACCTTTGATATTAACATTAAAGCAAACGATATTAAAAATAAGCTACTTCATCAAGAATATAAAATTGGCACGCCCAGATCTGAGCAGAGTCAATGGAATGAATCAGAACAAATGATTCTTGATGCTAAAATTCAACTTCAGGCCCTACAAGAAAAAATTAAACTGGAAGGAGACTGGGGTCAACTGCGCTTTAGAGTGATCGACTTTAGAGGTAAAGACCCTGGTCAATTAAAATTAAGATATAACTACGGTTTTTAGAACTGCCTATTTAAATTTAAATTAAATAGCGTATAATATTTTTTTTTATGGAGAGTTGGCCGAGTGGCTGAAGGCGCGCCCCTGCTAAGGGTGTATAGGGTTTATCCCCTATCGAGGGTTCAAATCCCTCACTCTCCGCCATTATTACAAAAAAATCTTTAGACAACATGACTGATACGCCATTGGTAATTGCCGGAAAAACTTATAACTCTCGCTTACTAGTTGGCTCAGGAAAATATAAAGATCTTACTGAAACAAAACTTGCAACTGACGCTGCCGAGGCAGACATCATTACCGTTGCAATTCGTCGCACCAATATTGGACAAGATGAGAACGAGCCAAATTTGCTCGACGTCATCTCTCCTGACACTTACACAATCTTGCCTAACACTGCAGGCTGTTATACTGCTAAAGATGCAGTGCGTACGTGCCAATTAGCACGTGAACTCTTAGGCGGGCACAACTTAGTTAAGCTTGAAGTGCTGGGCGATGAAAAAACACTTTACCCAAACATTGTAGAAACACTGGCCGCAGCACAAACACTGGTTGACGACGGATTTGATGTCATGGTGTACACCAGTGATGATCCGATCGTTGCCAAAGAGTTAGAAAACATTGGTTGTGCTGCCGTGATGCCACTAGCTTCACTAATCGGTTCAGGTCAAGGCATCGCTAACCCTGCGAATATTAAACTCATTAAAGAGCAGGCTAATGTTCCAGTGCTTGTAGATGCAGGTATTGGTTGTGCATCAGATGCAGCCAAAGCCATGGAGCTTGGTTGTGATGGCGTATTAATGAATTCGGCGATTGCTAACGCGGCTGACCCAATCCTAATGGCTAGCGCAATGAAACACGCTGTGATTGCTGGTCGTGAGTCTTTTCTTGCAGGAAGAATGATGAAGAAAGCTTACGCCTCTGCTTCATCTCCAATGGAAAACCTAATCTAAAAGAGATGTTAAAAATCTCAAGTAAAAAAATGCCGCTAAATTAGCGGCATTTTTTTTATAAGCCAACTCAAACGAATTACTCTAAAAAGATTTCAACTTCTTTTTCCGATTCAGGTTTTTTAGTTCTTTTGGCAGGCTTAGCTAACACTTCTAAGAAAAATGTATCTAGTCCTTCGTCATGCGCTTCTGCAATAACCTTGTTAATTTCTGATACATGAATCACGCCAGATGAGGCTTCGTCTGCACCAAAACGACAATCAAAGTCCCAAAAATCCATGTCATCAGGCAAGGCTTTATTACGCTCACGCTTAATGTATTTCTTAAGCTCGTGTTTAATGGCGTCAGCCACTCTAGGGCGTTGTTTTTTTGGATGTGAGAAGCTGAATGTCTTTTTCATAATAGTTTAGATAATAGAATCAATAAAAGAGATTATACGCACTCAGCAATCTCTCAATACAAATCCTAAGCTTACAGTTAGCTAATTATTTAGGTGCAATTCTTTGTGCTCTATAAAGTTGTTTAAATTTAAACTGCTTCCAAAAACTATCTGATTCGTCTTCATATTTTTTATTCATCTTTCCAGGGTTAAATCTAGGAATTTCAGGAAACTCCAACTGCCAAACAATCTGCTTATCACCTGTTAGCTCATACAAAACATTATCAACTTGGATTAAAGTATTGCCATTTGGTAATCTATCCACAT
This sequence comes from Candidatus Thioglobus sp., assembly GCF_029243085.1. Lineage (GTDB taxonomy): Bacteria > Pseudomonadota > Gammaproteobacteria > PS1 > Pseudothioglobaceae > Thioglobus_A. Next base: position 2,532 of record NZ_JAQWSS010000022.1, read on the forward strand.
CCCGACTTCTTGGTGACGTAAAGCCCACTTCCCGATGGTCAGCCTCCCATACTACTTTTCCATCTCTAGTTAGTTCATAGGTTGTAAACGGATTTCTTGTGGTTACCAGTATATTTCCATTTTTTTGTACCTCAGGTTCATGAGGATTGCATCCATCTATATCAGCATCATCATGTAAACCATCCACCCCTCTGTGCCTCCAAGTCCTTCCCTTTTCACACAGAAATTTTTGACTCCAAACCGTTTTCCCTGCTTTATTAACCTCAACAAGCATATCGAAATTACGCAGACTGATCAAGGTATGTCCATTTTCTAGTCTGGTAACAGAATTCGGATGAATCCAACCTTCTTTCCCCACCTCAGAAAATGGATAAACGTCGTATTCCTCTAATGCGTCCCATTGCCAAACTACATTGCCAATAGAGTCAACCTCTACAACCTGGGGCTCGCCTTTCTTTGCCCAGCCTCTCAAATATATTGTATTGCCATTTTTTAATCTATCTACATCATGCGTTGCTTGATCTAAATGCTTCCAAACAACTTCACCAGCAGGATTAATTTCATAAATACCTATAAATTGCATAATAAATAAAGTGTTGCCGCTTGATAAACGCTTAACATCCATCAAGCCCATTTTACTTCGTTTAGCAATAGATACAGGTACCGCATATTCCCAAACAATATTACCATTCATATCAACTTCTATAATTGACATTGATTTATTCTTTTTAGCATTCAAACCAAATAGGGTTGTACCATTAAACGCCAAATCAGGATTATAGCTCTTGACCACCATTGTCGGATTTAGCGATTTTTGACTCCAGCAATCAGCATCAAAAAATCCGCAGTGTGATGAAGCTTGCACCAATCCAGAAAGTAGAGATAAAGAAATTATAATAAAAATGCTAAATATTTTTTTCACGACCAGACCCCATTAAATAAATTCGATTTATGCCATTATAGATTAATCACTTCTGGCAATTAAAACTAGTATTAAAATAGCCATTATGGATTTTTCAACAAAATTATCACAACTCAAGCAAACGAACCTTTACCGTTCAAGAAAAGTTACTGAAGGTGCACAAGACACTCAGATAATTATTAATGGAAAATCATTGATTAATTTCTGCTCGAATGATTACTTGTCACTTGCCAATCATCCTCAAATTAAAGAGGCTTTTAAGCAGGGTGTTGATACGCATGGTGTAGGTTCCGGCGCTTCACATTTAGTCAGCGGA
>NZ_JAQWSS010000024.1 GCF_029243085.1 Candidatus Thioglobus sp.
ATACCATCAATACCAGCCATCATAAGAGCAGAGAAAGAAAGATAAGGGTTTGCTGTTGGGTCGGGAAAACGAACCTCAACACGCTTGCCATTTGGGTTCGATGAGTAAGGTATTCGACAAGATGCGGAACGATTGCGGGCTGAGTATGCAAGAAGCACAGGTGCCTCAAAACCAGGCACCAGTCGTTTGTAACTATTTGTAGACGGGTTAGTAAAGGCATTTAATGCTTGAGCATGCTTAATAATACCACCGATGTAATATAGTGCCGTCTGACTTAAGTTACCATACTCATCACCATCAAATAAGTTAACACCATCTTTTGCAATTGACTGGTGAACGTGCATACCATTACCATTATCAACCGCAATTGGTTTAGGCATAAAAGTAGCTGTCTTGCCATACATGTGAGCAACATTATGAATACAGTATTTAAGAATTTGAGTTTCGTCAGCTTTTCTAACTAATGTGTTAAATTTAGCACCAATTTCACATTGGCCGGCTGTGCCCACTTCATGGTGATGCACTTCCGTAGTAACGCCCATTTCCTCGATAGCAAGACACATTTCTGACCTAAGGTCGTGAAGTGAATCTACTGGAGGAACCGGAAAATAACCGCCCTTAACATTTGGACGATGGCCTTTATTTCCGCCCTCTAAATCAGAGCCAGACTCCCAGTCTGCTTCTTCAGAATGGATTTCATAAAACGCCTTACCCATGCCAAATCCTGTATCCCACTTAACACTGTCAAATACGAAAAACTCATTTTCGTTACCAAAGTAAGCTGTATCACCAACACCTGAATCTTGCATGAATTGCTCAGCACGCTTAGCAAGAGAGCGAGGGTCTTTTTCGTAACCCTGCATATCACTTGGCTCAACAATGTCACAACGTACAATTAACGTTGGCTGTTGTGTAAACGGATCCATAACGCATGCAGTTGTGTCTGGCTTTAAAATCATGTCGGATTCGTTAATCTCTTTCCAACCTGTGATTGAAGAACCATCAAACATTTGACCTTCTTCAAATTTATCTTCATCAACCGTATGTGCTGGAACACTTACGTGGTGCTCTTTACCATGAGTATCTGTAAAACGAAAATCAACGAATTTAACCTCGTTATCCTTAATCATATTCATTACATCTTGTGCAGACATATTTTCTCCTTTATTTATATCTATATTTTTTTTTAATGACTAACATTGTCATGTAGTCTGCACCGTTACAGACATAATTCTGTTGTTTTTACGTGCTATATTAGAAATTTCTACTATATATGCAATAAAAACTGCGATTAATTCTACCCTATTTTCTCTACTAAAATAACAATCTCATCTGAATTTTCTTGGATTTCTATTACTTTATGACCATGCACCTTACACCAGGCAGGAATATCATGATGAACACCGGGATCAGTTGCTAATATTTCTATCGTATCGCCAATTTCCACCTTATCAATCATTTCGCCGAGACGAATAACTGGCATGGGGCAAAGTAATCTTTTTACATCAATGTTAGTTTTCATTATTTTTAGTATTCCTTTAGGGTGCGCTTAACCAATCTTGTGGTTTTAAATATTTCTCATATAA
>NZ_JAQWSS010000036.1 GCF_029243085.1 Candidatus Thioglobus sp.
AAACCGATCGACAAAAGATTGATGATGCTGCTTGGCCAGTAGTGTGGTTGGCACCAAAATAGCGACTTGTTTACCTGCTTCAACCGCCAAAAATGCAGCGCGCATAGCGATTTCAGTTTTTCCAAAACCAACATCGCCACAAACTAAACGATCCATTGGCTTGTTGGAACGCATATCTGCTAACACCTCACCCATGGTTTTTAATTGATCAGGGGTTTCTTCAAAAGGAAAGTTAGCAACAAAAGAAGAGTAAGCATCGTTTGGTTCTGGAAAAGAAAAACCTGATTGAGATTCTCTTTTAGCATAGATTTCAAGCAGCTCTGCTGCCACATCATGCAAGGCTTCACCCGCTTTCTTTTTGGCTTTACTCCATTGTGGAGTTCCTAGCTTATGCAGGGGTGCGTTGTCAGTAGAGGCGCCTGAATAACGCGAAATGAGATTAAGCGAAGTCATTGGCACCATGAGTTTGGCACCACCAGCATACTCCAGTTGTAGAAAGTCTTGAGATTGGCCATCATAGGTTTGAGTTTTTAAACCTAAATAGCGACCAACACCATAATTCTCATGAACAATGGGATCGCCTTGTTTGATCTCTACTAGACTTTTAATTGCTTCATCAAAGTCTTTATGTTTTGCCCGTCGACGTCTTTGCTGTTGTACAACTTCTTGACCAAATAAGTTCTCTTCGGTAATAATGGCAATATCATTACTGAGTAGTCCTTGTGGCAGCGGTTGGTTGGTGATATTAAGTAGTTTTTCACCTTGTAAAAACTGTTGCCAATTGGATATTGCTTGCGCATTTAAATTGTGATTGCTAAGTAGCTCTTCTAAAATACTCTGCCTACCCTGAGACTGGCAAACAATTAACACTCTTTGATCCAAACGAGAGATAAACCCTGATAATTTGGCTAATGGGTTTTTTGCCTGTGGCTCAATGCGCAATGGGGGTAATAATTTCGTCTGAAAATTAACATTGCCATTTTTATCTTCCAGTTTTGAGCTACCAATAACAAGTTGTGGCTGTTTTTTGATGGCTGAAAAGAGCTGCTCTTTACTTAAGAAAACCTGGTTGATGTCGAGTGGTGGGCGATCAAGATCCAGTTTGGCATGATCGTAACGTGATTGAATGTTGCTATGCGCACTGTCAACCAATTTACTAAAGCTACTTGAAGTTGCAATCGTGATTGTTTTAGGTAGATAGTCAAATAACGTATTGGTTGATTCAAAAAATAGTGGCAGATAAAATTCAATGCCACCTGGCAATCGCCCTTCGCTAATTTCTGTATAAATAAAACCTTGTTTGGTAAAGGCTTGATCGTAATTACGTTTGAATAGCTCAATACTGGATTCGTCAGTTGCAAATTCACGTGCTGGCAATAAAGCGATTTCATTAACCTGAGCATCACTACGCTGAGTGGATGTGTCAAAGGTTCGTATGGTTTCAATTTCTTGATCAAACAAGTCTAATCGATAAGGTGATTTGGCACCCATTGGGTATAAATCAATTAATGAGCCACGGATGTTAAACTCACCATGTTCCATGACTGTTGTCACACGGTTGTAGCCAATTTTTAATAATTTTTCACTAAAATTATTAAGTTCTAATTGATCGCCTGATTTTATGTTAAAGCTATATTGCTCGCTAAATTCAATAGGACATAGATGTGAAAAAAGCGTTTCTAGCGTAGTAATTACAATACCCTGTTTGAGGTCTCTTAACCGAGAAAGGGTGCTCAAGCGATTTGAAGTAATATCTGGATGTGGAGAGAATTGATCGTAAGGCAACACCTCCCAATTGTCGAAGGTCAAGATATCTAACTCATTGTTGTAAAAATTAAGCGAATTGTAGAGATTGTCGAGGTGGGTGATGTCATCCGCAATCAGTAAAATCACTTGCGGTTGTTGTTGGACGTATTCAATTAACGCCAATGCATCGGCACTGCCATATAAGGAGCCCCAGTAAGTTTTTCTACCTGAGTTTGAAGCGGGCGCCTCATCAGGGTATAGATATGCCATGTGCTTAAATATCAGAACTGAGGATATCAATCCCTTCGTTTTCTAGTAATTGAATTAGTTGAATTAAAGGTAGTCCGATTAACGTGTTGGGATCTTTACCCTCTAGGGCACTGAACAAACTAATACCAAGACCTTCAGACTTAAAGCTACCTGCACAATTATAAGGCTGCTCTTTCTTTAAGTAATTGTCAATTTGTTCAGATTTAAGCTGTCTAAAAACCACCTTAAATGTTTCAACGATAGTTTGTATATTGCCGTTAGTTGTATTCAAAAGACACAAACTTGTGACAAAAGTAACGGTTTTTCCAGAACATTCACTAAGTTGTTTAATGGCATTTTCATGCGTATGGGGCTTGCCTAATACTTGATCATTGGCGCCTTGGCCATCTTGTAGTGTTGCCACTTGATCGGAAGCAATAATTAAGCCTTGATGCAATTTTGCCACTTCTTTAGCCTTATCTTGCGCCAAACGGTATACCAATTGTTTAGGAGACTCTCCTGAGTTTCTTGATTCATCTACATCAGGGGAGTGGGTAGAAAATGCCAGTCCTAATTTATTGAGTAGTTCCTGACGAAAGGGCGAAGAAGAGGCGAGAATTAATGACACGAATGTTACCAGTGTTTGTAAAATAGAATTCATTTTACGTTATTTGAGGCTTTTTCATGCGCTTATCCATCATCGTTGCAATGGACGACAACCAACTCATTGGTCAAGATAATGCCTTGCCGTGGCATTTGCCTGCTGATTTGGGTTATTTTAAAAGGACAACCACAGGAAAAACAGTGCTCATGGGAAGAAAAACCTATGAGTCTATTGGTAGACCCTTGCCGAGTCGTCGAAATGTTATCGTTAGTCGTAACGCTGATTTTCGTGCTGAAGGTTGCGAAGTGGTTAGCAGTATTGATCAAGCACTTGAATTGGCTCGCCATGATGACGAAGTGATGGTTATGGGTGGCGCATCCTTTTACGAGCAAATGCTACCCAGTGTTGACCGTCTTTACATTACCCAGATTGAAGGCACTCATGAGGGTGATGCCTATTTTCCAGTATTTAATCGAGCTGATTTTTCAGAAAGTTTTAGAGAGTCACACCAACCTGACGAAAAGAATAAACACACTTATCACTTCACTATTTTGGATAGAAAATAACCGTGTTTAAATTTTCAATACTATTTTTATCAGCCTTATTGTTGTCAAGTTGCGTATTAACTAAGGTGGTGACTGTGCCAATGCGTGTGGGTGGTGCAGTTATTTCTATTGTTCCGATTGTGGGAGAGGGAATTGATGAGGTTATTGATGAAGCAGCAGACGTCATTGATGCTGTACCTATCTAGTCTGAATTCTTCTCATAAAAAAAGGTTGCTAGTTGCAACCTTTTTTTGTTTAACTTTATTTCTTAGCGTTTTCGGCCAGGACTCGTTTAAAGTCTTTTGGCATCACCTTAATAAAGTGTTTTATCTCATCGTTCCAATTTTCCAGGATACGTTGCGCTACGTTAGAGCCAGTGAACTGAGCATGATTAGTGATAAAAGTCTTAAGCTCAGCTTGAGCTTCGTCATCCATTGGATCTAAGTCAATCATAATCGGATTAACCATGTCTTTAAAAGTGTTGTTTGGATTATAGATATAAGCAATACCACCACTCATACCTGCTCCAAAGTTACGCCCCACTTCACCAAGAACAGTTACTCGACCACCAGTCATGTATTCACAACCATGATCGCCAATACCCTCAACGACAGCCATAACACCTGAATTTCGAACACAGAATCTTTCTGAAACGCAGCCTGATAAGTATATCTCGCCACCTGTGGCGCCATAGCCACAAACGTTACCAGCAATAATTTCTTCTTCTGCATTAAAGCTTGAGTTTTTTGGTGGGTAGACAATTACCTTACCACCAGACAAGCCTTTTCCAACGTAATCATTAGCATCACCTTCTACTTCAAGAGTAATACCTTTGGCAGTAAATGCACCTAATGATTGACCAGCTGAGCCGTTAAATTTAACATGAACACTATCGTCAGCCAGCGTGTTTCCACCACGTGCTTTAACTAGTCGTGAAGATAACATTGCACCAACAGCACGATCTACGTTTGTTATTTTGCTTTCAATTTTTACAGACTGATCGCCGTCAATAACTGATTTAGATTGCTCAAATAAAACATTATCTAATTGCAACTCTAATTGATGGTCCTGGGCTATGGTTTGGTATGTACCTGTATCAGCATTCGGCTTTTGAGCTGGTGTTAGTAATGCATCTAAATTAATAGTGCCTTGCTTCCAATGTTCAATTGCTTTATTCATTTCTAGCATGTCTACACGACCAATCATCTCATTAACCGTTTTAAAGCCAAGGTCTGCCATGATTAGGCGTAATTCTTGAGCTACCATAAACAAGTAATTCACAACATGTTCTGGCTTACCCGTAAACTTTTTGCGCAACTCCTTGTCTTGTGTTGCGATGCCGACCGGACAAGTATTTAAATGACACTTACGCATCATAATGCAACCCATGGTAATTAGTGGTGCGGTTGAGAATCCAAATTCTTCTGCACCAAGCAATACACCAATGGCAACATCACGACCAGTCTTTAATTGTCCATCAGTTTGAATAACCACGCGTGAGCGTAAATCATTCATGACTAGTGTTTGATGTGTTTCTGCCAAGCCTAATTCCCAAGGTAAGCCAGCATGCTTAATGGAGGTTAGTGGCGATGCGCCAGTTCCACCATCATGACCAGCAATAACGATATGGTCTGATTTTGCTTTGGTTACGCCAGCTGCAATGGTTCCTACACCCACTTCTGCTACTAATTTCACACTAATACGTGCTTCTGGATTAGAGCGTTTTAAGTCAAAAATCAATTGTGATAAATCCTCAATTGAGTAAATATCATGATGAGGTGGGGGTGAAATTAGACCAACACCTGGTGTTGAATGACGAATGGCCGCAATGCCTTCGTCTACTTTAGAGCCTGGTAATTCGCCACCTTCACCTGGTTTGGCGCCTTGTGACACTTTAATTTGAATTTCGTCTGCGTTGTTTAGGTAGTCAATAGTGACACCGAAACGGCCTGATGCAACTTGCTTGATAGCACTACGACGTGAGTCTCCATTTGCATCTGGCGTCCAACGCTTAGCATCCTCACCACCTTCGCCAGTATTTGATTTACCACCTAAACGATTCATAGCAATGGCTAACGACTCATGCGATTCTGCAGAAATTGAACCGAAACTCATGGCACCTGTGGCAAAGCGCTTAACAATTTCTTGCGCAGGTTCTACGTCATCAATTGAAATAGAATTACCTTTTTTGAATGACATTAGTCCACGCAGAGTTGAGTTACGCGTACCTTCTTGATTAGCATGATCTGCAAATTCCCAGTATGCCTTCTCATCATTGTTTCTAGCTGCGAGTTGCAGATTAGAAATAGTTTTAGGGTCCCACATGTGTTTTTCACCGCCACTACGCCAGTGGTAATGCCCAAGATTGTCTAGAGTCTTAGTGTTATAGGCGTGTTGATGGCGCTTTTCGCTTTCTGCTTGTAAAATAGCAAAGTTAACACCATCAATACGAGAGGCGGTTTCGAAGAAACATTTCTCCATGACTTCCGGCGCAAGACCAACCGCTTCAAAAATTTGTGCTCCCTTGTATGACTCTAGCGTTGAAATACCCATTTTGGCCATCACTTTAAGCATGCCTTTGGCTACACCTTTACGATAAGCAGCAATAATAGCCTTGTCACTTTCAATGTCGATCATCTTGTCACGACGAGCCTGCCATAATGCTTCAAATGCTAAGTATGGATTAATGGCATCAGCGCCAAATCCGGTCATCAGGCAGAAATGATGCACTTCACGCGCTTCACCAGTTTCAACAATAATACCAACTTGAGTTCTTTCAGAGCTAGCCACTAAGTAGCGGTGTAGTGCTGATGAGGCTAAAAGACTAGAGATTGCGACACGATTTGTGCCAATATTACGATCTGATAGGATAATTAAACTATGTCCATCTTTAATTGCTTGTGAGCCTTGTGCACAAATATCATCAAGCAAATCAGACACGTTTCTATTCTTATCAACATCGTAAGTAATGTCGATCGTTTTGCTAGTCCAACCACGATGATTGCAATGTCTAAGAGCTGCAGTTTCTTCGTTGGTTAAGATTGGGTGCTCAATCACCAAACGATGTGCATTTTCTGGATTGTTAGCAAGTAAATTACCTTCAGGGCCAATCGAACAACGTAGTGACATTACCACTTCTTCACGAATTGAATCAATTGCTGGATTAGTTACTTGGGCAAATAATTGTTTAAAGTAATCATAAATAATACGGGATTGATCAGATAAACATGCTAATGCTGAGTCGTTACCCATAGAGCCTACAGGATCACGTAGTTCATTCACCAATGGTAATAGCATAAACTGCAAGGTTTCCGTACTGTAGCCGAATGCTTTTAAGCGATGAATCAGACTGTCTGGATGAAAGCCATGAGCTTCTTGTTCGCAACTAAGCTCCGATAAGTGTATTTGTTGAGCATCTAACCATTCTTGGTATGGATTCTTAGCTGCAAATTCTGCCTTAATCGCCTCATCATCTACTAGTTCACCTTTGTCAAAATCAACTAGAAACATTTTTCCTGGTCGTAGCCTGCCTTTGGTTTTGACATTGTCTGTTTCCACGTCAACCACACCCACTTCAGAAGCCATAATGACACGATCATCATGGGTTAAGTAGTAACGTGAAGGGCGCAGACCGTTGCGATCTAGCACTGCCCCAATATAGTGGCCATCAGTAAAGGCAATTGAAGCAGGACCATCCCACGGCTCCATCACATTAGAGAAGTATTCGTAGAATGCTTTCTTCTCATTACTCATGTTATTGTCATTCTGCCAGGCCTCAGGCACCATCATTAGCACCGCTTCTTGCAAGGTACGACCATTCATCATTAAGAATTCTAGTACGTTGTCAAAGCTACCTGAGTCGGATACTTCAGTCTCAATTACTGGCAGAGTTTTCTCAAGGTTATTCGAAAATAGCTCACTTTCTAAGGCACCTTCACGGGCACGCATCCAATTATAATTACCCTGACGAGTATTGATCTCACCATTGTGAGACATGTAACGACATGGCTGTGCACGATCCCATGACGGGAAGGTGTTAGTTGAGAACCTTGAGTGGACCATTGCTAGATAAGTTGCATATTCTGGATTTGATAAATCTGAATAAAAATCAAGCACTTGAGAGCCCATTAACATACCTTTGTAGATGATAATAGTGGTTGATAGACTGCAAACATAGAATAACATTGCCTCTGACAAAGACTCATCTGTGCGAATAGTGTGAGATGTCTGTTTTCTAATGACGAATAGGGCGCGTTCAAAGGCTTGCGTATCAATGCCGTCAGCCTTGCTTACGATGAGTTGCTTCATAACTGGCTGAGATTCTCTAGCGATATTACCTACATCGGCTTTTTGTGTATCAACAGGAACATCTCTCCAGCCAATAAAAGTTTGACCTTCATTGTTGACTGCTTGTTCCATAAGCTTCATGCAATGTGCACGCTGTGTATCATCTTGTGGAAAGAAGACGTTACCGACAGCATATTCACCCTGAGAAACTGTTGTGTTAAATAGTGTGCTAATTTCAGCTGCAAAGAAATCGTGTGGAATATTGGTTAAAATACCAGCGCCATCGCCTGTATTAGACTCACAACCACAACCGCCACGGTGATCCATTCGACTTAACATTTCCAAAGCATCAAGTGTAATCTTATGAGAGGACTGACCCTTTACATGGGCGATAAAGCCGACGCCACAGTTTTCTTTCTCGTTGTTAGGTGAGTATAGTCCATGAGCTTTCGGTAAGTGTAATAATTGGTTTTTCATATGCGTAAAATTTACAAAATAAAAATCAGAAAAAATCTCTTAATTATATCCTAAAAGGTCCGCCTATTCGTCTTGAAATAACCTAGTGTCAGAGTGTATTAGCTTGACATAATAAGGTAGAATATTTGTTTATTATTTTTAATAAAGTTTGTTAAATGTTAGCGGTCATATCTCCTTCTAAAACTCAGAATTTTTCCACACCAGATATACGGGAGCATACACTGACTCGTCAATTGAGTGAGTCAGAGTTTTTAGTGGACATTCTGAAAAAGAAGAGCCAAGGTGAACTGTCTCAACTAATGTCAATCAGTGAAAAGTTGTCCAAATTGAATTACGATAGATTTCAGTCGTTTTCAGTACCACTTAATTTTGAAAATGCCAAACAGGCGTTATTAGCATTTAAAGGTGATGTTTATAACGGGATTGATGCGCCGAATCTATCTAAGCAGGATTTGATATTTGCACAAGATAATCTGCGTATGCTCTCAGGCTTGTATGGTGTTGTTCGTCCATTAGATTTAATTGCGCCGTATCGTCTTGAAATGGGTACCAAGCTAAAAACTCCTAAGGGTAAAAATTTGTATGAATTTTGGGGCGATAAAATTTCTAAAGTGTTAAATGAAGATGAATCAGAAGTGATTATTAATCTTGCTTCTAATGAGTACTTTAAGGGGATTGATCAAGCATCTTTAAAAGCCAAGATTATCAATATAGTTTTTAAAGAATTTAAGGGAGATAAATATAAAATTATTGGCATTTACGCTAAGCGTGCTCGAGGGTTAATGGTTCAATTTATGGTTAAGAACCAATTGACTAATCCGCAAGATTTGAAAGCCTTTACAATGGAAGATTATCGTTTTAGAGAAGATATGTCTGATGCAGCCACATGGGTCTTTACACGAGGCTAGCGCCATTAATCCCTAAGCAATCTTGTGTATTGTGCGCTGAGTATTCAGTCTTTTGTGTGTGTGAGTCGTGTGAGAAAAGCCTTCAAGTTAATGCTCATCGATGCCACTCCTGTGCTACCGAATTAAACTCAGGTTTGCATTTTTGCGGGTCTTGTTTGGCCCATGCGCCATTATTTGCTAAAGCCTACACACTATACGATTATTCGGGTTACTGCGCTAATTTAATTAAACGTTTTAAATTTGACCAACAGCTTTGTGTTGGAGATTTTTTCGCCCATAAATTTTATGATAAATACCAAATGCTTGTGGCTGATCAAGGTGAGTATGATGCCATTATACCGCTGCCATTAAGTCCACAGAGGTTGCGTGAAAGGGGTTACAACCAAACCCATGAATTATTAAGAGTTATTGCCAAGAAAACTAATGTGGTAGTAGATCAGACCAGTGTTGAGCGTACTAAAGCAACAAGAGCGCTTTCTACATTAGATTTACAGGAGCGAAAGACTGAAATTAAGAATGCATTTAGCGCAAAACCCATGACCTACAACAAGGTGCTTTTAGTTGATGACGTTATGACGACAGGCGCTAGTTTAAATGAGTTGGCAAAGACAGTATTAAAATCTGGCGTTAAATCTTGTGATGTATTGGTTGTGGCTAGAGCTTAGACTAAAAAGCACCAACACCAGCAATACCTTGGGCTCCAATCTCAAGCGCCTTGTCTAAATCATCTAGACTCATACCGCCTAAAAAATACACAGGAATATTAAGCTTGCTTGCGACTTCTTGCGCTGTGTGCCAGCCAATTGGAAGAGTGTCAGGGTGTGTTTTTGTTGCTTGGACTGGAGAAATTACAACAAAATCCACACCCAAATCTTGGGCCTTTAGTGCTTCATCAAGGCTATGGGTAGATGCGCCTAGTAATTTGTCTTGCGCACAAGGTCTGCGTTCTAAAGCAAGCATTTCATTGGTTGTCATATGCCAACCGTCGCAATAGGATTCGTCAAACGACTTATTAATAGTATTTAGTAAAAGTTTAACGTTATGTTGTTTACATTTGCGGTTAATTTCAGCAATAAAGTCGATATCTAGCGTACTTTTACTACGAAGTTGAACAAGGCTAATATCTTGAGTCATTTTTTCATCAAACTTAGCCATCCAACTCTCTGTTTGATGATTGCTAGAGGGGGTTATCCAGTATTTTTTTGGCAGCGTAATTGAGTCGATAAAGGCTTTCATGGTGGGCAAAAGATTAAAACTTGACAGTGTATCAATATCACTCCAAGCTAGCTCCTGGCCTTCCACACCTTGTGGTACGTTTTGGTATTGTTCGATAGTGTAAATGTATAATTCGACTCGACGCTGAGGGTATTCATGCACCATGGTTTGGTGTAGGGTTAATTTAGTTGCCATAACACCCAATTCTTCTTTAAGTTCTCTAACAAGCGCCTCTTGATTTGACTCTCGAGCTTCGATTTTTCCGCCAGGTAACTCCCAAAATCCACCCATAAATTGATGTGATTGACGTTTGGCAATAAGAATTTGTTGTTTATCGTTGTATAAAACACCAACAACTGCCTTGATTGTCTTCATTGTGTAAGCTAATGGTAAAATAGACCTTATTTTAATTCGTAAGCCTTTTGAATATAGAGCAAAAAATTCAATTACTTAAGCCTCATGCAAAATTATTGGCAGGCAATTTGATTGGCATTGAAAAAGAGGGTTTGCGCATTTCTAGAAAAGGTGGCTTATCACAAGCACCTCACCCCCAAACGTTGGGCTGCGCCTTGACGCACCCTAATATTACAACTGATTTTTCAGAGTCATTGCTTGAATTGGTTACACCGCCTTTGTCTGACGCTCAATCGGTGCTTAATTTTTTGCAAGATACTCAACATTATCTATATCAACATTTGCCCAAGGACCAGAACTTTTGGCCAGCAAGTATGCCTTGTGTCATTCGTGGTGAAACCTATATCCCTATTGCTCAATATGGTCCAAGTAATCGCGGCAAGATGAAAACAGTGTATCGTCAAGGTCTGGCCAATCGCTATGGTAGTGTCATGCAAACCATTGCTGGCATACATTTTAATTATTCATTTTCTCAAGAGTTCATGGATCAATTTTGTCAGTTGTCATTGTTAAATCAAAGTCATGATGAGGCTTATATGGGATTGACTCGTAATGTGGTGCGTTACGGTTGGATAATCCCGTATTTGTTTGGCGCCTCTCCGGCAGTGTGCAAGTCCTTTTTAAAAGGTTATCATCAGCATACATTGGTTGAATTCAATGAGTCCACTTTATTTGAGCCTTATGCAACCTCATTGCGCATGGGTGATATTGGTTATCAGAATTTAAGAGAAGATGAGGCTGGAGTTAAGGCAAACTATAACTCTTTAGATCATTATGTACATTCGCTTAAGGCTGGAATGTCTACAAGTTGTAGCGAACACGAACAAATTGGTATTAAAAAAAATGGCGAGTATCAGCAGCTCAACTCTAATATTTTGCAGATTGAAAATGAGTATTATGCTTCTGTACGTCCAAAACCTTTAGTTGAATCAGGTAAAAAACCCTTAGATAGTTTAAGTGATAATGGTATTGCTTATATCGAGCTAAGGTCTTTAGATATTAATCCGTCATTATCAATGGGTATTGACGAACAGCAAATTCATTTTTTAGAGGTTTTTTTATTATTTTGCCTATTAAAAGAGTCACCTGCTATCTCCACTCGAGAGCAATTCGAGATCGATATTAATGATCAATTAGTAGCGCATGAAGGACGTAAGCCAAATCTAAAGCTCAAGTGCCAATCGAAAGAAGTTTCCATTGTTGAATTGGGTAAAAATATCACGGCAGAGTTGCAGCTATGTGCGGGTTTGTTTGGCAAAGGGTATGTCTCAGAAGTGAGCGATATTTGCAGGCGTTTTAATAATCCTGAATTAACACCATCTGCTCTATCCCTTGCCAGAATGAGAAATAAAAATCAGGGATTTTTCGATGATATCAATACATTTGCCAAGCAACATCGTCGAGAGCATTTGTCGAACGAAATTAATCAAACTCATTTCGATTATTTAAACAAACAAGCGCAAGAATCATGCAAACGTCAACGAGAAGTTGAAGAGTCTGATACTATAAGCTTTGATGAATACTTATCGCAATACTTTAGCCAAATTTAATTATGAGTAATACAGAATCAACCATTTGCGCATTGGCTAGTAGTATTGGTAAGGGCGGCATTGGCGTTGTACGCGTTTCGGGGCCGCTTAGTCAGAGCATCGCTAAGAAAATGTTAGGTTTTGTGCCTAAGCCACGCTATGCGCATTATGGTTCTTTTTTTGACCAAGACACAATAGAAGTTGACCAGGGTATTGCGCTATTTTTTCCTGGACCGAATTCATTTACTGGCGAAGATGTGCTTGAATTTCAAGGCCATGGTGGCATTAGCGTTATGCGCTCATTACTAGAATCTGCCATTGCATTGGGCGCACAAGCGGCCGAACCAGGAGAGTTTTCTAAGCGTGCTTTTCTAAATGGAAAAATGGATTTGGTGCAAGCAGAAGCAGTAGCAGATATCATTGATGCAAGTTCAGAACAAGCCTCGCGCTCGGCACTTAGATCGCTAACAGGCGTTTTCTCAAAACAAGTGAACGCGTTAACTCGATCGATTATTGATTTGCGTATTTTTGTTGAAGCAACCATTGACTTTTCTGATGAAGAAATTGATTTTTTGCAATCTGAACAAGTTAAAGAAAAGGTACAAGCTATTAAAGCTGAAATTGAGCAAATTTTACATTCAGCGACTCAAGGGGCTATTTTACGTGAAGGTCTTAATGTGGCCATTGCTGGTAAACCGAATGCCGGTAAATCATCTTTATTAAATGCGCTCACTCGGCGCTCTAGTGCGATTGTCACCGATATTGCTGGTACGACCAGAGATGTGTTGCGTGAAACGATTCATATTGATGGTATGCCACTTAATATTATTGATACAGCAGGCCTGCATGAAAGCGAAGATGTAGTTGAGAAAGAAGGTATTAAGAGGGCGCGGGATGCCATTGCTAACGCAGATGTTGTACTTATGGTCTACGATGCACAAGATCAAGCACCTGACTTTTCCTTATTGCCCGAAGATATCAAATATAAAAACCTATTAATCATTAAAAATAAAATTGATTTGACGAATGAGACAATAGGAAAGACCAAGGTTAATCGTAAAATCCAATTATCTATTTGTGCAAAAGATGTCCAAGGAATTGATCTGCTTAGGCAAGAATTATCAGATATTGCTGGGTTTGATAGTAGTGCTGAAGGTGTAGTGTTGGCTAGAAAGCGTCATATTATTGCCCTTGAGGAGTCGCTTGTGAGTATTGATAACGCATTGATGCAATTAGATGGCGGAGCAATTGAATTAATGGCTGAGGATTTACGTCATAGTAGCCAGTCCATGGCAAGTATTACGGGAGAGTTCTCCTCGGATGATTTATTGGGTGAAATATTTTCGTCTTTTTGTATTGGTAAATAATGAATATTAAGCATAAATTTTATTTATATTTTATTTTAATAGTGTTTCTGTCAACAGCTATAGTTGTCGAAGTGACACTGGCCTACAAAACCCATAGCACAATTGATATCTTGTGGACTATCTTGCTTGTGTTTATTTATGTTGCCTTGTATTTGTCTATTCGTAAGGATTTTTTACTGCCCTTTTCTGATTTGCAACAATGGATAGAAGGATTTAAATACAATCAAAATATGCGCTTGGATGAGGAGCGTAAAACAACATTCCAGCCGGTAGCTATTGCAATTAATCATTTGATAGACGAAAACCATCATCTATACGATGACATGGAAGGTATTCTAAAAAAACAGATTCAGCGCCTTAGTAACAAATCAGCTTCTTTGGAAACGCTATATAGTGTTTCTTCTAAACTTAATCGTGTGCATTCAACTGAAGAATTGTTTGAATATTTTTTAAATATGTTTGTCAATATGACGGGGGCGAGTTCTGGCGCTGCTAGAAGCTTGGACCGTGATGGTGAATTGCACTTAGTAGCTCAAGAAGGTGTTATCGACACACAAGATCAAGAAATACAAGTATTAAGTAGCGATTGTTTCTGTGGCGAAGTAGCCATGGCCGAAGAAGCAGGCGTGCAATTTAGTGTGCATAATTGTGCAAGATGTGTCGGTAAAAAGTCAAGGAAGATAGCAGATGTTGGGACTATCTTTATACCCTTAAGATACCATGGGAAAACGCTAGGTATTTTTAACCTGTTTTTTGATAAAGAGCCTTCATTGGCATATGATGAGCGTGCTCTATTGGAATCTATCGCTGATAATATTGCCATTGCATTAGATAAATCAGCACTTGATAAGCAAACAAAGCGTATGGAGTTATCGCAAGAACGTTTGTTTTTATCACAAGAAATTCATGATTCCTTAGCGCAAACAATATACAGCTTGAAGTTACAAGTAAGCGTATTAGGTAATTCATTAAAGCAAGCTAAACAAATGGACGCCTATCATCAGATTGACGCACTGCAAACTAATATTACTCAGGCAAACCAGGAGTTACGCGAACTTATGTGTAATTTCCGTGTGCCACTAGACCCCAAAGGCATTGAAATATCTTTAAAAAATCTAGTTAATCGGTTTAAAGCAGAAGAGGGGGTGGCAACCTACCTACAGGTAAAAGGTAAATTTAAAGTTGATCCTGAGATTGAAATGCAAATTATGCGAATTACTCAAGAGGCTTTGTCAAATATCCGCAAACATGCCAAAGCGCGAAACGTTAGAATTTTATTAACGGCCGAACCATATTGCCAATTATTAATCGAAGATGACGGTGTTGGCTTTGTAAAAGAGCAAAATACCAGCGAAGTATTGGGGAATAATATTGGCATGAATATTATGAACGAACGTGCACAAAGAGCAGGCGCAAACATTGAGATAGAGTCTGAACCAGATGAAGGTACTCGAATTACGGTGAATTTCAAGAAGAGCAAAACATGAAGATATATATTATTGATGACCATGCCCTGTTTAGAAACGGGTTAATTGCATTGTTAGAATCTAAAAAGATCAAAGCAACACCAGAATACATTTTTCACAACGTTAGGTATTTAATTCAGGCTTACCCTCACATACAATTT
>NZ_JAQWSS010000061.1 GCF_029243085.1 Candidatus Thioglobus sp.
ACTTAATGTTTGAAAAAACTGGACAATTACCCGATAAACATTTAGCAACTGCCATTCTCAGCTTATTGATCTTTGGCTGGATATTATCATTCTCCGCCTCCTTGGGCCACTTTAATAGTTACAGCTACTTTTTTAAGCAAAGTGTTTATATTTTAATTGGCTTAGCATTGGCTTACACTTGCTTAAAAATACCTTTGTATTTTTACAAAAAATACGCAAAATGGTTTTTTATCTTTACCTTGGTTTGTTTGACTTTGGTATTTTTACCCGAGCCTATCGGCAGAACAGTGAACGGCTCAACCCGCTGGATTAATTTCGTATTTTTTAAATTTCAACCCTCTGAAATGATGAAAATCGCCATGATTTTGTACATGGCTGACTTCCTAGTAAGACAAGAAAAAGATGTAAAAAAACCTTGGATGGGGCTTGTTAAAACCTTAATTATTATTTCTTCTGCAGCCATTTTGCTACTATTAGAAATGGATTTAGGCGCTACCATTCTTATTTCTTTAACCGCACTCATCATGCTTTTTGCTGCAGGCGTGTATTTAAAACAATTAACTTACGTAGGCAGCGGACTAATCAGCCTAACTGGCACTTGGCTTTACATTGACGGCTTAAACGGTGGTGTGCGTTGGCAGAGAATGACAGAATTCTGGCAAATTGACCTATGGATGAATGAAAGTGAGAAAGTCTATCAAACTAAACAAGCCCTAATCGGTATTGCAAGGGGCGATTGGACAGGAGTTGGGCTAGGCAATGGTATTCAAAAATATTCAAAATTACCTGAGCCACATACTGACATGATCTTCTCCGTTATAGGAGAAGAGGTTGGCATTATTGGTATGCTATTCGTGATTTTCACCTTCGGCTTCATTATGCTCAAAGGTTTTAAGATTGCTAAAGATGCCTTAAAACAAAAGCGTAAATATAGCTCCTACGTAGGCTTTGGTATTTGCACTTGGTTATCATTACAATTTAGTGTTAACGTCGCTATGAATCTTGGTCTAATTCCACCTAAAGGCTTTCCTTTACCATTGATTAGCTATGGTGGTTCAAGTATGATTTTCGTACTTATTGCACTTGGCATATTATTAAGAATCGATATGGAAAATCATTGTGATTACTCTAAACAGAAAAACTATGTCTAATCAAAAAATTTTGTTAAATAAGAAAATATTAATCATGGCAGGTGGCACTGGTGGCCATATTTTTCCAGCACTAGCCATTGCAAGTGAGCTCAAAAAACACGATGTCGATATTGAATGGCTGGGCTCTAAAAAAGGCATGGAAAATACCATAGTGCCCAAAAATGGTATAAAACTACACAGTGTTAATGCAGTTGGTTTACGCGGAAAAAATATAGTCAGTCTATTAAAAGCACCCTTTCAATTGGCACTAGCCACAATAGAAGTTAGTAAAGTATTTTCTCAAGTTCAACCGGATGTTGTTTTAGGTATGGGTGGATTTGCCTCTGGGATTGGCGGCTTAATGGCTCGTATTTATAAGGTACCTTTGTTTATTCATGAACAAAACTCCATTCCAGGCACGACTAATAAATTACTCTCAAAAATTGCAACGCAAACCTTTCAAGCGTTTGACAATGCATTTGACTCCAAGATTAATGCCATTACAGTAGGTAATCCTGCGGCTTTTAAGGTTAAGAAATCAACCACTAGTAATAAGAAACTTAATTTACTGATTGTAGGTGGTAGTTTGGGCTCAAAACCAATTAATGACATTGTCACTAAGCTTGATATTAACATCAATATTTGGCATCAGACCGGTAAGTTACACTTTGCCAACGTTCAGTCTCAATACAATAAGAAATCTGTCAAAGTTACCGCCTTTATTGAGGATATGAGCAAAGCCTACGCATGGGCTGATGTAGTGCTGTGTAGAGCGGGCGCAATGACAGTTTCAGAACTCATGCTGAGCGCTAAACCGAGCATCCTTATACCCTTGCCACATGCAATTGACAATCACCAGTTTCATAATGCAAAAATTCTTGCAGATGCTGATGCTGGAATTTTGATTCAACAGAAAGACTTGAACATTCAAGCGCTTGAACAAGTTTTACTCAACCTCAATGACGAAAACCTAGAGAGAATGTCAGCCAATGCATTAAAACTTTCTAAGCCAAATGCTGCTGTAGAGATATCTAAACTTTTGCTTAACGCATAAAAAAACCGCATAAATGCGGTTTTAAATTAACCTGTACAAGTCTACTATTTCCATTCAGTACAAGTGATTACTTCATTGGTATTCCCATAGCGATCTGATTGCTTCTTGGTTACGCAACGTCTTTCCGTGACTTTAGCAGGCACCTCAACAATACGATCAACATAAACAATTTTTTCAATAATCACTTCTTTAACTGGATTAACATTGTTACAAATATCACTCTTGATAGTTTCTAACTTTTCTTTGGCTTTTGAATGCTGTTGGTTAGACCATTTTTTAGCATCAGTTGGAAGATCACCTAAAACTGTAATACTAGAATCTACTACACTACCCAAACAACTACTTAAATGCTCAAGATCATCGTAGCCATTAGTACAGTCTTTAGAGTCTGCAGAAACGTTGAAAGAAGCTAATGCAATTAGTAATAGACTGATTGATTGTATTTTCATAATATTAATGAGTTGAAGACATGTTTAAACCTAACGTTTCAAATAAGGCTTTATCACTACCAGTGTCTGGATTATCAGTTGTTAACAGCTGTTCACCATAAAAAATTGAATTAGCACCAGCAAAGAAGCACATGGCCTGCATAGCTTCACCCATATCGGTACGTCCTGCTGACAATCGAACCACCGATTTTGGCATCATGATACGCGCAACAGCAATTGTTCTAACAAATTCACTTTCTGTTGGCGGTGCTACTTTTTCAAATGGCGTACCTGGAATAGGTACTAATAAATTAAGCGGTACACTGTCTGGATGCTTATCTAAATTTGCTAAAGATCTTAGCATTGAAGCCCTGTCAGTTTGCTCTTCGCCCAAACCTAAAATACCACCACTACAGACATTGATATCTGCATTCTGAACCGACTCCAAGGTATTAAGCCTATCCTGGAATGTACGTGTAGTAATCACATTGGAATAATTCTCTTCTGAAGTATCAAGATTGTGATTGTAGTAATCTAGACCCGCCTCTTTCAATGTAAAAGCTTGTTCTTGAGTAAGCATACCCAACGTAACACAAGTCTCCATACCCATAGCCTTAACACCTTGAATCATAGGAATAACCTTATCAAGACTTTTATCGGTTGGATTACGCCAAGCAGCGCCCATGCAAAAACGGGTTGCACCCTGATCTTTTGCCGTTTGAGCCTGCTCTAGCACTAAGTCAATTTCCATAAGCTTTTCACGCTCAAGACCTGTGTCATACTTTGAACTTTGAGAGCAATAAGAGCAATCTTCAGGGCAGGCACCCGTCTTAATATTCAGTAAAGAACTTACCTGAACATAGTTCGGATCAAAATTATCTCTATGAATTGTATGCGCTTGAAAAAGTAAGTCATTAAATGGTAATGCAAATAAAGCTTCTACTTCTTCTAACTTCCAATCGTTTCTTATTTCTGCCATAAAGAGTATTAATATATAAATTAGATTGATTATTTTAACTCAATCTAATTACTGTAGACGTAAAAAAAGCCGTGCAATTGCACGGCTTTTATTGAACTTAAATTAAGTAACTACAGGCTGTAGTACATTTCAAATTCAACTGGGTGAGTTGCACAACGTAAGCGTGTAACTTCTTGCATTTTAAGCTCGATGAATGAATCAATCATATC
>NZ_JAQWSS010000093.1 GCF_029243085.1 Candidatus Thioglobus sp.
TGTATTTCTACTGCCTTTGGGCTTTGAAGAAGTCTCTTGTGAGTTAAGAGTTGCACCTGCAGATGCATCTCAAACTTTGGGCGATTGGTCATGTGCTACTGGACTTAAGGAAATCTCAGCATTAACTTTTTCAGCCAATAATTATCAAGATCTGATTGATCATCCTGTGGAAATGGCTGACTTCACTTTGTTTGATTTTGACGTGCAAGGGGTTGAGCACCAGATGGCTATTACCGGCATGCACAAGGCAGATATTGCTCGTTTAAAGCAAGATCTTAAAACTATTTGTCAGCATCATATTGGTTTTTTTAACAACGACATACCTTTTAATGATTATTTGTTTTTAACCCTAGTTAAAACCAATGGTTATGGCGGCCTAGAGCATAAAAATTCCACTAGCTTAATTTGCTCAAGAAAAGAGTTGCCTGTTATAGGCATGGAGTTAATTAATAAAGACTATACTCGATTTCTAGCGCTTTGTTCGCATGAGTATTTTCATTCATGGTGGGTTAAAAAAATCAAGCCAGCTAGTTTTCATCAATTAGATTTGTGTCGTGAAAATTACACAGAGCAGTTATGGATTTTTGAAGGTTTTACCTCGTATTATGATGAGCTGTCGTTACTCAGAACCAAACTATTAACCCCTGAGCAATACCTTGATTTATTTGCGCAAACTATCACTCGAGTGCAAAAATCTAAAGGTCGATTAACTCAATCATTAGCAGAGTCTAGCTATGAGACTTGGACTAAATTTTATCAGCAAGATGAAAATGCAGCTAATGCGATTGTTAGTTATTACACCAAGGGCGCTTTATTAGCTTTTGTTCTGGATATTGAAATCAGAAAACAAACCCAGGATACAAAGTCATTAGATGATGTTTTACGTCATGCATGGGATAATTATCAAGATACTGGCCTGGAAAATAACACCATTCAGTTAATTGTGAATGAATTGATTGATGATGATTTAACAGCCTTCTTTGATGATTACTTATATGGTGTAAAAGAGCTGCCACTGCAGCAAAGCTTTGCCTATGTTGGGGTTAACTGCGAGTTTGTTAGCTATTCTGAAGATTTATCAGATTTTGGTTTGACAATTAAAACTCAGGGTGGCTATAGCCAAATTATTCAAGTATTTGCAGATACCACTGCACAACGTGCCGGACTATATGTAGGTGATAAAATTGTCAGTGTTAACTATCAGCAGTTAAAGGATAAAGCCTTGATTGCTGAGATCAATAAATTTGATCTAGGAGAAGTGATCAAAATTGGCGTTTTGCGTGATGAATTATTATTAGAGATTCCAGTCGTGATTGGTAAAACAACACCAACGTTTTGCAAGTTAAGCTTAAACACCGAGCTTGATGATAACACTCTAAAACAACAACAGCAATGGTTATACCAAGAGTAGTATTACCAAAGTTATTGATTAAGCCAGTAGGGCGTGCTATTAATGACTTCAGCATGATTAAAGAGGGTGACAAGATATTGTTAGCTGTTTCTGGTGGCAAAGATTCCTTGAGTTTGTTTCATCTCCTCAGACATTTTCAGCGCCATGCACCGATTCATTTTGATTTAGGGATAGTAACCATTGATCCTCAGGTTGAAGGGTTTGAACCGCAAGCGTTAGACAGCTTCTTTAAAAAATTTGACACGCCTTATTTTTTTGAAGAGTTTCCTATTTTGGAGCAAGCTAAAGAAAGTATGAAAGGTGATTCCTATTGTTCATTTTGCGCACGTATTAAGCGCGGGTTAATGTATCAAGTGGCGCGGCGCGAGGGATACAATGTCTTAGCTTTAGGACAGCATCTGGATGACCTAGCTGAAAGTTTAATGATGAGCATGTGCCATAATGGCAAAATTCAAACCATGAAAGCACATTATATTAACGATGCTAAAGATCTTCGTATTATTCGCCCAATGGTCTATGTACGTGAGCGCCAACTAGTTGATTTTGCAAAAACAACTAAACTGCCCGTTATCGCGGATTCGTGTCCAGCATGTTTTACCATGCCTACAGAGCGGGATCATTTTAAGCAATGGCTGCTTACAGAAGAGCAGCGCACACCAAATTTATATAAAAATTTACTGAGCGCTATGAAGCCTATGTTGGATGAAGTTAATGATTAAGCTTATATTGCAATTTTTTGCGATTATGCCATTAAGGTTAAACCATTCTATCGGTTCAATGATTGGGCATTATTTGAATTTTAGTAATAGTGAATCCAAGAAAGTAGTGAGTAAAAATATTACAACCTGTTTTCCTCAATTGGACAGAATTGAGCAGCAAAATCTTATTAAAAATTGCTTGATTGAAACTGGAAAGGGGTTGAGTGAAATGGGATTTGTTTGGCTTAGAAGTTTTTCTAATAATGCCAAGCATGTGACTAAAACGATAGGTGCTGAACTATTACACACTGATCAGCCTACAATTCTACTGGTGCCTCATTTTGGCTGTTGGGAAATGGTTGCTAGAATGTCTTCTTTGCAAAGGCCTAGTGTCTTTTTATATAAAAAATTAGCCAATCAAGAGCAAAATAAATTGTTATTAGCCAGCAGAGAACAGGGCGATTTAACCATGGCTTCTGCTGATAAGAAAGGTGTGATAAAAATTCAGCGTGCCATTAATAATAAGCAATTAATTGGCATATTGCCAGATCAAGATCCTGGCGAAGAAGGCGGCGTGTTATCACCTTTTTTTAATACTAATGCCAGAACCATGACCTTACTAGTGAGACTTGCAAGAAAAAATAATGCAAAAGTGGTGTTGTCTTGGGCGTATAGATTGCCAAATGGGCAGGGTTACGAGCTAAATTATAAGTCTGTAGATGTTCTATCTGAATCTGGCGATATAGCCGATGATGTGCAAATGATGAATCAAGAGATTGAATCATTGGTTGAAACTCATCCGGAGCAGTATTTATGGAACTATAAGCGTTTTAAGTCTGTAATCAATTATTCGAGCTAATTTTATTGACAGGATGATTTGCCTAAGTGAGTCTATTAGTCAATTATGATATAATTTAACCATGAGAATTATAGAAGACATTCAAAGCGTTTTTGATCGCGACCCAGCCGCTAGAAATACATTCGAAATTATTACCTGCTACTCAGGTGTACAAGCCATGTTATTCTATCGTTTAACTCACCGCTTATGGTTGTTAAAGCTTAAATGGCTAGCTCGATTCATTGCTATGCTATCTCGTTGGTTTACAGGTATTGAAATTCATCCTGGTGCCACTATTGGCAGACGGTTTTTTATTGACCATGGCATGGGTGTAGTAATTGGTGAAACCGCTGAAATTGGTGACGACGTCACTTTGTATCATGGCGTGACACTGGGTGGCACTACTTGGCAAAAGGGTAAGCGTCATCCGACATTGGGCAACAACGTTGTGATTGGCGCAGGTGCTAAAATTCTTGGACCGATTACCTTGGGTGACAATGTTAGAGTCGGATCAAATTCTGTCGTGGTTAAATCCATTGAAGCAGAAAAAACGGTTGTAGGTGTTCCAGGCAGAGTGCTTAAAGAAAAAACGGTAAAGTCTGAACACTTTGATTCTTATGCAGTTGGTAGTGATGCTGATGATCCAACCGTTAAAGCGATTAATTCAATTTTGCAGCACTTACATGACGTTGATTCACAACTGCACAAGGTCTCTAAAGAACTTAATATAGCCGATAAAAAAGACAGCTCAGTGAATGATTTAGAAATCGAGAGCAAATAACCATAGACGGTTAAAGGTTTTTTACTTGACTAAAAAACTTGGTTAAGCGTATAATTAGCATTCGTTAATTTAATAAAGGATTAATATGCAATTGACTACAAAAGGTCGCTATGCAGTAACGGCGATGCTTGATTTAGCATCAAACGATACGGGAAAACCTATTACCTTGGATATTATTTCTCAAAGACAAAATATATCTTTGTCTTATTTAGAGCAGCTTTTTGCTAAGTTGCGCCGTGCAGAACTAGTAAAGAGTGTACGCGGCCCTGGCGGCGGATATTTATTAGATGCAGAGGCGAAAGATATCAACCTGACTCAAATTATTGAAGCAGTTGATGAAAATATTGACTTACGTCGTTGTAAAGGTATGAGAGCCTGTCACAATGGGCGTCAGTGTATTTCACACCAGTTATGGTGCGAAGTTAGCGAACAAATTAGAACTTTCTTAAATGGCAAAACCTTACAAATGGTTATTGACGATCACAACTTAAATAAAGGAATATAAAACTATGTCAACTCCTACCTATATGGATTATTCAGCAACAACACCAGTCGATAAGCGTGTTGCAGAAAAAATGATGCAATACTTAACGATGGATGGTGATTTTGGAAATCCAGCTTCAAACTCTCATTATTATGGATGGCAAGCAGACGATGCAGTAAAAAAGGCTCGTCAACAAGTTGCAGACTTAATTGGCGCTAATTCAAAAGAAATTGTTTGGACATCTGGTGCAACAGAATCAAATAACTTGGCTATCAAGGGTATTGCTCATTTTTATCATAAAAAAGGCAAGCATATTATCACTCTTAAAACAGAGCATAAAGCAGTACTTGATACCTGCCGTCAATTAGAGCGTGAAGGCTATGAAGTAGATTACCTTGATCCAATGGCAAACGGTTTGCTAGATATTAATGTATTGAAAGCAGCAATGCGTGAGGATACAATTTTAGTATCAATCATGCATGTAAACAATGAGATTGGTGTGATTCAAGATATTGAAGCAATTGGTAATTTATGTCGTGAAAATAAAGTTTTCTTCCACGTGGATGCAGCACAATCTGCTGGTAAAGTAGCTATTAATTTAAGTGAATTGCCTGTTGATTTAATGAGTTTTTCAGCGCATAAAATTTACGGCCCAAAAGGTATGGGTGCTTTATATGTACAACGTAAGCCAAGAGTTCGCCTTGAAGCGCAAATGCACGGTGGTGGTCATGAACGCGGTATGCGTTCTGGCACATTGGCAACACACCAAATCGTTGGTATGGGCGAGGCTTTTGCCATTGCTAATGCTGAAATGGCTGAAGAAAATGTAAGAATTGGAAATCTACGTGATCGCTTGCTAGCTGGTTTTGATGGCATGGAAGAGGTGGTAATTAATGGTGATATGGATGCTCGTATTCCAGGCAACTTAAATATTAGTTTTAACTACGTTGAAGGTGAATCACTAATGATGGCAATTAATGACATTGCAGTATCTTCTGGTTCTGCGTGTACATCAGCTAGTCTTGAACCTTCGTACGTGTTGCGAGCATTAGGCCTATCAGACGAATTAGCGCATTCATCTATTAGATTTACGATTGGACGTTACACAACTGAAGCAGATGTAGATAAGGCGATTGACTTAGTGCGTGATAAAGTACAAAAATTACGTGACTTGTCACCACTTTGGGATATGTTTAAAGATGGCATTGATATTAGCAAAATTGAGTGGGCAGCGCACTAAATTACTTAAAATATACAAGGGTTAGTGGCTATTAAAAAGATTACACTAACCAAATAAAACACAAAGGAGAAAAAACATGGCATACGGCGAAAAGGTAATGGATCACTATGAAAATCCACGTAACGTTGGTGTATTAGACAAAGATGCGAAAAATGTAGGTACCGGTATGGTGGGTGCACCTGCTTGTGGCGATGTAATGCGTTTGCAAATCCAGGTTGACGACAACGGTATTATCGAAGAGGCTAAATTTAAGACTTACGGCTGTGGCTCTGCCATTGCATCTAGCTCATTATTAACAGAATGGGTTAAGGGTAAAACGTTAGATGAAGCGGCAGAAATCAAGAATACTGATATTGCTGAAGAATTAGCATTACCACCCGTTAAAGTGCATTGTTCTGTTCTTGCAGAAGATGCAATTAAGGCTGCTATTAGCGATATTAAAAGTAAAGCCTAATTTACAATGGCAATAACTTTAACAGACACTGCTGCCAAGCGTGTTGTTGATTTTTTAGCTAATCGTGGCTCTGGTATTGGTATACGCCTTAGTGTGCAAACTACCGGTTGTTCAGGCTTGGGTTACAACATGGAGTTTGTTGATAGCGCAAATGATGACGATACCTTGTTTGAAGACAATGGCGTGCAAGTGATTATCGATGGAAAAAGCTTGATTTATCTTGATGGCACCGAAGTTGATTACGTTAAAGAAGGCTTAAACGAAGGTTTTGAATTTAACAATCCTAATGCTAAAGCCGAATGTGGCTGTGGCGAGTCTTTCACTGTATAACTAATCGTATAACTCACCAAGATCTATGCAAAACTATTTCGAGTTATTTTCGTTAACGCCGAGTTTTAACGTTGATTTAACTAAGCTTGAATCTGCTTATCAACAGCAGATGGCTAAGTTTCATCCTGATAAATTTGCAGCTGGTAGTGATAAAGAGAAAAATTTTGCCCTACAAAATACCTCATTGGTTAACACAGCCTATGACACATTAAAGTCCGCTTTATTACGAGCAACTTATCTTTTAGAATTGGATGGTGTTAACGCTTTTGATGAAAAAGATACGCAAATGGACATTGACTTTTTAATGTCACAAATAGCATTAAGAGAATCATTAGAAGCCATTGAGGCCAGTAAAGATGAGTTAGAGTTAGATGACTTTATTGAGCAAGTGTCTAACAAGATTAAGAAAAATATTAATGCTATTAGTGCCGTGTTTGATTCAACTCAAAATGCAGATGAAATTAAGAATCTAGTGAGAGAGTTGAAGTTTTATGAACAGCTAAATCTTCAGGCAAAGCGACTAATGGATGAATGGATATAAAGTATGGCATTATTACAAATATCTGAGCCTGGACAGTCCAGTGCACCACACCAACATAAATTAGCCATAGGTATTGACCTAGGCACAACTAATTCATTGGTGGCGTCAGTTAAGAGTGGCCAGAGCGTTGTTCTTACTGACAAAAATAATGAATCTATTTTGCCCTCTGTTGTGCATTGTGGCAAAGATAATAAATTAACAGTTGGTTGCGACGCTTGTCCTTATGCCAAAACCGATCCAACTAACACTATTGTTTCTGTCAAACGCTTTATGGGGCTTGGATATAAAGAGGTTAAAACATTCAAGAATTGCCCTTATCAGTTGGTTGAAAATGGTAACAATGTGTTATTTCATACGGCTATGGGTGATTTATCCGCCGTTGAAATTTCAAGTACCATTCTATCTGTATTAAAACAAAGAGCTGAAGAATCATTGGATGGAGATTTGGTTGGTGCTGTTATTACAGTGCCAGCATATTTTAACGATGCACAACGCCAGGCTACGAAAGATGCAGCAACGCTTGCAGGGCTTAATACATTACGTTTACTGAATGAGCCAACAGCAGCGGCCGTTGCTTATGGTTTAGAGTCTGGTGAAGAGGGTGTTCATGCAATTTATGATCTTGGTGGTGGCACGTTTGATATTTCTATTCTAAGTTTTAGTCAGGGTGTTTTTAAGGTCTTAGCAACTGGTGGCGATTCAACTTTAGGAGGCGATGATTTTGACCAACTTATCATCGATGACTGTATTGAAAAAATGGGTATTAGCGAACTTACACCTACCCAAATGCAAAAAATTAAACAATTTGCCCGTACCGCAAAAGAAACGCTAACCACAAATGATTATGCAGAGTTTGACTGCATAGAAACTCCTTATAAAATCACTAAACAAGTATTTGACCAATTATCTGAGAAATTAATTAAACGCACCTTATTGTTATGTAAGCGTGCATTGCGCGATGCCGATGTGTCATTGGAAGAAGTTAAAGATATTATTATGGTTGGTGGTTCAACACGTATGCCTTTGGTGCGCACCATGGTCGGCGAGTTATTTAACAAACCAGTATTGTGTTCGATTAATCCGGATGAAGTAGTGGCCAAAGGTGCTGCCATTCAGGCAAATGTATTGGCTGGTAATAAATCAGCAGATGACATGCTGTTATTAGACGTGTTACCACTTTCTTTAGGTTTAGAGACAATGGGTGGCCTAGTAGAAAAAGTCGTTCATCGAAACACAACCATTCCAATTACACGTGCCCAAGAGTTTACAACCTTTAAAGATGGTCAAACAGCCATGAGTATTCATGTGCTTCAAGGTGAGCGAGAATTAGTACAAGATTGTCGCTCTTTAGGTCGATTTGATTTAACAGGCATTCCGCCAATGGTTGCTGGTAATGCTCGTATTAGAGTTGAGTTCCAAGTAGATGCAGATGGCTTGTTGTCTGTGAGTGCAACAGAACAGACCTCTGGCATTAAGGCTGAGGTTGTTATTAAGCCATCATACGGATTAACTGATGGACAAATGGAACAGATGCTTAAAGACTCTATTTTATTTGCCAAATCAGATATCGAGGCAAGACAGCTACACGAAATGCAAGTAGAGGCAAGTAGAACAATCGAGGCTATTGAATCTGCGCTTGATAAAGATCAAGCAATGCTTGATGAGAAAATGCTTAAAGATATATTGAATGCTAAGGCTGAATTAGAGGCTGTAGCTCATGACAAAAAAGAAAAAACTATTAAAAATAAAATAGACAACCTAGAGCAGGTCTGCGGAAAATTTGTAGAAATGCGAATGAATGCAACAGTAATGAAAGCCATGCAAGGTCATAATGTCGATGAATTTTAACCCACTGAACAATTAGGAAAATAACATGCCACAAATTATCATCTTACCTCACTATGAATTATGCCCAGAAGGCGTTGTTATCGATGCACCAGCTGGCGAAACCGTTTGCAATGTTATGTTGGCAAACGATGTAGAAATTGAACATGCTTGTGAAATGTCAAATGCATGCACAACTTGTCATATTTATGTGCGTGAAGGCTTTGATTCACTACCCGAGTCTGATGAAACAGAGGATGATATGTTGGATAAAGCTTGGGGTTTAGACCCAGATTCACGCTTGTCTTGTCAGTCAGTTATTGGTGAGACAGATTTAGTTGTAGAGATTCCTAAGTACACAATTAATCAAGTTAGTGAAAATCACTAAAATTTTAAGTACTTAGAGACAAAACCTTCAGGCGCTTCTTTGGGGCCAAATTCAGCAACCACATCCATTGGCTTTTCTTTAGAGATCAACCACTGAGGCATCGGTGGATTCTCACTACTGCCACAAGTTTTGCCTAAATTATTAGGGTGAAAGATCTTAACAAAAGATGGGTTTTTTAAATCATCAACATACACAATGCCACAATACCTTTCGTCATGGTGTTCATCAATAATAGCTTTGATACCGGTTATTGTTTTAGTAAATTCGTCAGCAGAAATCGTAGCACTAGGCATGGACTCAAGTGTGTCGTACACATACCAATTATCAGGATTGTTAATAAGTGTTTGCAGTAGAGTGTCGCAATCATCCAATTGCATAATGCCTAAAAAACGGCCTTTAAATTGTTGAAAATAGTCCATGCACGAAAACTCTAATTAAGATATATCTAGTTTAATGATTTTCCATCATAATGACAGGCTCACTGCCAATATTTTTTTCATAAACTAAGGTTCAGTTTAAAATATATTAGTAAAAACTGATAGAGTTGAATTAAATAAAACAATGTTTTACAATGAACTGCTTTGGTAATTATTACGTGGGAGTTAGGGTGACCTTTTTAAAAAAAATCTGTTTATTTAGTGTAACAGCATTATTAGTTAACGTGTCTGTAGCAACAGAAGGTGATGCGGAAGTAGGAAAAATAAAAGCTATGGCGTGTATAGGCTGTCATGGCCCAACGGGCAATAGTTTTGTACCAAATTTTCCTGCACTTGCTGGTCAGCCTGCAGGCTACATTGCCAAACAAATTAAAGATTTTAAATCTGCAGATAGAAAAAATGCCACGATGTCAAGATTTGCACTAGGGATTAACGATGCTGATCTTAATCATATTGGTGCTTTTTACGCGTCCCAAGTTAAAACTCCTGTTGTTAAAAATATCACTCATTTAAAAACAGATGCAGAAAAAACTAAGCTATTAACACTTGGTAAGAAACTATACGATCACGGCAATCCTGAAACAGGCCAGGCTGCTTGTTTTGTGTGTCATGGAAAAAATGGTGATGCATTAGTTGATTTCAATATCCCCATCCTGGCCAATCAGCATCCGCAGTATTTGATTGCAACTCTTAAAGCGTTCAAAAATAGAACACGTACGAATGATGATGAAAGAGTCATGCGCAGAATTGTTGACACTATGAGTAATGAGCAGATTGAGGCAGTTGCGTACTATTCAAGCTACCTGGTATCAACTCTCGAGGAGAAAAAATAATGAGAAAAAATCTACTAAAATTATTGTCAATTACAGTGCTTTTATTGACTTTTGGCAATTCAAATGCGATTAATGTCGGTGTTAATCTTAAGGCAGCAGGCTATGATATTGAGCCAACACCAGAGCGTCAATTTCCACCATCTATGTTGCGTACTAAAAACAATAGCCATGCAACCTTAGATAGCTTTGAAAATCCTGAAACTTGTGCAGGGTGCCACCCTAAGCAGTATGAAGGCTGGAGAGGTTCAATGCACTCTAACTCATGGAATGATCCAATTTTCCAAGCAGAGTTTAAAAAAGGTTTGAATGCTACTGATGGAAAGATTTTCAATCTATGTGCTGGTTGCCATTCACCAATTGGCGTACTGACAGGTACAGTTAGTTGGGATAAAAAGACTAATGAATTTAGTGTATCTGAGAAAGCTGCCCGAGGTGTCACATGTGATGTGTGTCATAGTATTTCAGGTGCCGTACCTTTAGCTGATACGGTTAGTTCTGAGCATGGTAACGGATCTCATATTATTGATGTAGATACGCATATTAAGTATGGCCCTTTAAAGAATTCAAAATCGCCTTATCATGAAACGCAATATTCTGAATTACACACGAAAGCTAATTTGTGTGCAAGTTGTCACAATATTATCCATCCTGAAAATGGAGTTGGCGTTGAAAGAACGTATGATGAATGGCGTACTTCTGCCTATGCGCAAAATGAGATTGTTTGTCAAGATTGCCATATGAATTCTGTTGAAGTGGCTATTCAGATTGCAAAAACACTCAAACGTCCTGAAACGTTTGTGAATCAAAAAGCTCGATTAGACGGCAAAGCTTCTACACTCGGCACAGAAAAACATAGCGTCGTGCATTTGCATGAATTTGTGGGTGGTAACGCCATTATCTCTGCGATTATGGAGCCTAAAAATCTGCGTAAACGTCAGCATGCTGACATTGCAAGAAAGCGCCTAGCACATGCTACAGAGCTTAAGGTAGATTTAAATCAAAGATCAGATGATTTATTTGAGATAGATGTTGATGTTCATAATGTGGGTGCAGGCCACAATCTACCGACTTCACTTACCCAAGTTCGTCATATTTGGATTGAAGCCACTATTACCGATGATGAAGGTAATGTGTTGTTTGAAACAGGCAAGCTAGATTCTCATCATGACTTTGATGAAGAGAAAACAGTTGTCTTTAAAACATGGGCTGTGGATAAAGATGGTAATGATACCCATGATCCATGGGCTATTACTGCCATTGTTAGAGATACAACTATCCCACCTAAGGGGCATAGCAAGCATAACTTTGTTTTTGCCAATAAACACAATTCTAAGAAACTGAATATTGATGTTAAACTTAATTATCGCTCTGCATCTCAGCATGTCGCTGAGGATTTGTTAGGCCATGATGCGCCAATTATGCCGGTAATAAAAATGAACCATTTCTCCAAGTCATTCACTAATTCAACTGGCGAATGGAAAGAAGAGGTGAAGAGTTACAAGTCTCTTGAAGCTGAAATTGAGAATAATTAGCAGCAAGTGATATTAAGCTTCTAACCGAAGCTTAGATGAAAAAAAGCCTTAACAGGGCTTTTTTTTCGTCTAAAAATAATCCTAACGTGAGTTTAAATAGTAGAAATTTTTTCGTTATTAACGCTTGAGAAAAAGTTCATTGAAAGGTCTTTCGGACTTACTGTTCTAGTGATATTTCAGTAGTTTTGCCATCTGCGTCTTTGATCGTAATTGATAATGTCATACATTGTTTTGCTAATAAACATGAATCTAGGAGGTTGAGAAGCGCCATCAGTCGCTTAAGATTGATATCATAGGAAAATCATACATTAATAGTTAAAACAAAAAAAAAAGCCCTTGCGGGCTTTTTTTGTTTGAAGCTTTATAGGTCTAGCAAGGTAAACAACACTAGATCTATTATGAATTACTCGATAGTAATGCTTGGGAATGAACTCATTGCACGATCTTGTTGCGTAAGTTTAGCACTAACTTTTCTTGCAATCTCTTTGTAAATCTCTGCAACTCTACCATCTGGGTCTTTAGCAACTGTTGGTGTACCTTCGTCAACGTCAGTTCTAATATCCATTTCTAATGGTAGGGCGCCAAGGAAGTTTACATCAGATTCTTGAGCCATTGACTCACCGCCACCAACACCAAAGATAGCCTCTTCATGGCCACACTTAGAACAGATGTGTAATGACATATTTTCAACAATACCTAAAATTGGAATGTTTACTTTTTCAAACATTTTTAAGCCTTTTCTAGCATCTAATAGAGCGATATCTTGAGGGGTTGTTACAACAACAGAACCACTTACAGGAATCTTTTGTGATAGAGTTAATTGTGTATCACCTGTTCCTGGTGGTAAATCGATGATCATGTAATCAACACCACGCCAAAGTGTATCGCGTAACATTTGCTCTAAGGCTTGGGTAACCATAGGGCCACGCCAGATCATTGGATTGTCT
>NZ_JAQWSS010000094.1 GCF_029243085.1 Candidatus Thioglobus sp.
TGATATCTATGAGCATATTCGTTGGGGTGATGGTGATTTTGTTAATATATTAATGACTGATACCTCTCTAAAAGAGCGCACTATTGTTCTTAATGGTGTTTCTAAAGGTTATGCAATGACAGGCTGGCGCATCGGTTACGCAGGTGGCCCTGAAGCTATTATAAAAGCCATGAAAAAGATACAAGGCCAATCAACCTCTAACCCGTGTTCTATTGCTCAGGCGGCTGCACTAGAAGCTCTAAATGGTGATCAAAGTATTATTGGTACGATGGTTGATGCTTTTGAAGAGCGTCATGAATTTATTGTTAACTCGTTAAATGCTATTAATGGTATTGAATGTCCAAGATCACAGGGTGCTTTTTACTCATTCCCTAGAGTTGATGGTTTAATCAAGCGTCTTGGACTTGAAGATGATGTTGTTTTTTCTACATTCTGTTTAGAGAAATTAAACATTGCCTTGGTTCCGGGCTCTGCTTTTGGTGCACCAGGCTACGTCAGATTTTCATTTGCCACTAGTATGGAAAATATAAAGCAAGCAGTTGAACGACTAAGCTCTATTTAGTTTTTCAATAGGTCAGCAAAATAATTACCGCGCCCAATCCTATTACTAGTGTAAAAAATTTATAAAATTGTTTAACAGGCATCAGGCTAAAACTTAACAAAAGACTTGGTCTTCTTAGACTCTTCAAGATCTTTTAAACACTTATCGATTACAAAATTAATATCATCAATTGTCGACTTTGTGTCTTTTCCTCTAACGCTAGATAAGCCAACAATTGCATTAATCCACTTTTCCATTTTTATTCTCCCCCAAGAATTTTTAAAATTTAAGGACTATTGTACACTATATATTTTTTATAGCCGGCAGATGTTTCCGTCTCAATTTGATTAACAAGGTATTTGTTTATTTCCTTTTGTATTTTTTTACAGCTATCCGATGATGAAAGTCGTTATTTCTTTTTCGAGGATGTTGCGATTTTGGCGTGCTGTTTGCTCTTGCATAAGGCACCAAACAATCTTCACCACTTCCTATTAAATCACTACGCCCCATTTGTTTTAATGCCCTTCTCAGAACATCCCAGTTTTTAGGATCATGATAGCGTAAAAAAGCTTTATGCAATTTGCGTTGTTGGCCGCTACGCGGAGTCTTGACCGCTTCTGATCGACGAGTAATTTTCTTCAATGGATTTAATTCACTATGATACATCGCAGAGGCGATTGCCATCGGGGTAGGAATAAAAGCCTGCACTTGATCAGGTTTAAATTGGTTGCGCTTTAGCCAAAGTGCTAAATTAAGCATGTCTTTATCACTGGTTCCAGGATGTGATGAGATAAAGTAAGGGATTAAGTACTGCTCTTTACCTGCCTGCTCAGAATAACGATCAAATAATTTTTTGAATTGATGATAAGAGCCGATTCCTGGTTTCATCATTTTTGACAAGGTGTTATCCTCAGTATGCTCGGGTGCAATCTTTAAACGTCCTCCCACATGATGAGTTACTAACTCTTTAATATATTCAGGATCACGAACAGCAAGATCGTAACGTAAGCCTGAAGCAATAAAAATACGCTTAACACCTTTGAGCTGACGCGCACGACGATACAATTTGGTTAAAGGCTTATGATCTGTGCCTAAATTGGGACAAATACCCGGATAG
This sequence comes from Candidatus Thioglobus sp., assembly GCF_029243085.1. Lineage (GTDB taxonomy): Bacteria > Pseudomonadota > Gammaproteobacteria > PS1 > Pseudothioglobaceae > Thioglobus_A. Next base: position 1,659 of record NZ_JAQWSS010000094.1, read on the forward strand.
ACACAACTAAGGCGACGACACGCAGTTTCTATTTTAGGATCTTTACACTGCAAGCGATACATATTGGCTGTTGGGCCGCCAAGGTCAGAAATGTTGCCTTTAAATTCTTTATCAGTATCACGAATGGTTTCAATTTCACGAATGACTGAATCTTCAGAGCGGCTTTGAATAATACGACCCTCATGCTCAGTAATAGAGCAAAAGGTGCAGCCACCAAAACAACCACGCATAATATTAATTGAAAAACGAATCATGTCAAAGGCAGGAATTTTCAGCTTGCCATAAGCTGGATGTGGTTTGCGCGTATAAGGTAATTCAAACACACTATCAAACTCTTCCATTGATAAAGGGATTGGCGGTGGATTTAACCAAACATCGCGCTCACCATGACGTTGCACTAACGCTCTTGCATTGCCCGGGTTTGTTTCTAAATGAAAAACACGTGACGTGTGTGCATATAAATAGCGATCTTTCGCTACTTGTTCAAATGAAGGCAAGCGAATAACAGTACTTTCTCGCTTTAAACCCTTAGTGCGCTGATCAAAATCGATCACCTGAACTGCTCCCTGGTTAGGATCAATTTTTACAGGATTAGCCTGGTTATTTTTATCGCCACAACTTTGCTTATCCTTGCTAGATGTGTCTGCATAAGGATCCGTTTGCGGATGGATTAGACTTTTATCAGAATCAATGTCACTAGAATCTAACAGGGTCCAACCTTCAGGAATGCCTTGGCGCATATAAGCCGTACCACGAATATCAGTGATTTTCTTAATATCTTCACCCGCTGCAACCCGATGCGCAACCTCAACCACAGCACGTTCAGCATTGCCAAAAATCAGCAAATCAGCCTTGGAATCAGGCAGAATAGAACGACGAATAGTTTGCGACCAATGATCATATTGTGCAATACGCCTTAAGCTGGCCTCAATACCACCAATAATGACAGGAATACCCTTGTAAGCTTCTTTGGCACGCTGAGTATAAACAGTCGTGGCACGATCAGGGCGTTTTCCTGCCATAGCACCTGCAGTATAAGCGTCGTCAGAGCGCGGCTTTTTCTCAGCAGTGTAATGATTCACCATAGAATCCATATTACCTGATGCAACCGCAAAAAATAAATTAGGCTTTCCTAATTGACGAAAGGCATCTGCAGAATGCCAATCAGGCTGAGAAATAATTCCTACACGAAACCCTTGAGACTCCAATAATCGTCCAATAATTGCCATACCAAAACTCGGATGATCTACATAGGCATCACCAGTAATGATAATAATATCGCAACTATCCCAACCCAGCTGATCCATTTCTTTGCGAGACATAGGGAGTAATGGCGCAGGAACGAGTCCTTTTTTATAAGGCCAATACTTTGGGTAAGAATGTAAATTTTTAGGCGTTAATGACATGATAGTTAAGTATACAGTAACAGATTGATTACTAAAGAATCCTGAAGCTAAAAGGACTTAACAATAGCTGACTACGAACTTATGGCTACTTACATCAAAGAACAATTTAAAGAATTTTTTGACAAGTTTAAAATTCTTTAGTTTTCTTCACCTCTCCATTGTTATCAAAGTCAATAACTTTTGTCTTTATACCGTCAACATATTCTCGAATTTGGCTAACTTTACCAGTCTTTTGATAATAGGTTATTTTTGATATTTGGTCATTGGTAAATTGAACTATCTTAACTTTACCCGTCTTATGATGATGAATGGTTTTTAAAATTTTGCCATCAGTATATTCATGAACAAGTTTAACATTGCCAGATTTATGATAAACAATGGCTTTTAAAGGTTGATTATCTAAAAACTCATTAATTTCTTTAACTTCACTGGTTTTGTAATAGTAAGTAACTCGTAATACATTATTGCTAACAAATTCTTTAACCTGCTCAAGCTCCCCAGTTGGATAATAAAAAGCAACCTTCCCTTCAGAGTTTGCAGGGTTAATAAAAAATAAAACAGTTAACGCTAACGCTTTTACAATTGGGTTTTTCATATGAAACGGAAATTAAAGACAAGCTATTATTTAAATTATATCTCAGATATTCAATTTAAATAATAATTAAGACTTAAGAGGTGGACATTTTGCAATCAGACGTAAAAAAGGCCTACATGGTGTGTAGGCCTTTAAGTATTTGGCTCCTCGAGCTGGGCTCGAACCAGCGACAAACGGATTAACAGTTTTCAATTCTATTGTGTAACTAGAACTCATTAACCTTCAC
>NZ_JAQWSS010000100.1 GCF_029243085.1 Candidatus Thioglobus sp.
CAAAACGCGTGACATGAAAGCAATTCTAACAAGAACGGGAGACTACTACGTTAGCTTAAACAAGCGCATTAATATTGCACAGGATAACAAGGCCTCACTACTTGTTTCAATTCATGCTGATTCGGTTGACAGTCCTAAAGCTAAGGGTGCGTCAATTTACACTTTATCTAAACGAGGTGGCTTAACCAAATTTGCAAAGAAATTAGAACACTCACAAAATACAACTGATCAATTTGGAGTTACAGAAAATATGAGTAATAACGATCAGTACTTAAATAAAATTCTTTGGGATTTGTCCCGCAAAGATAGAAACATTCAAAGTAAAAAACTTGGGAAAAACATCTTAAGACAATTAGGAAAAATTGGCTATTTACACAAGAAAACCGTTCAACAAGCAGGTTTTGTCGTCCTCAAAACGCCGGCCATCCCTTCGGTTTTAATTGAAACCGCATTTATTTCAAACCCGAAAGAGGAAATACGTTTAAATAATAATAAAGAGCAAGATAAAATCGCTAATGCGATATACCAAGGCATTCTTAACTACTATCAATAATTAGTTAAGATTTTTCTGGTGCGTGCTTTTTTTCAGGTGCAGTATAGTCAGGGTCATTTGGATTCATAAATACAAAACTATAATCTTCACCTGCCTGCATTTGATCAAAGTCAACCACCATACCTTCCAACAAAGCTTTTTGCTCGTAAGCTAGAATATATTCAATCCCATTTGACTCAAGATGAATATCACCTTCATGACGATCATCAAAGCCCATTAAATACTGAAAGCCATTATCAGTTTGATCAACAGCAAAACGAATCAATAGACCTTGTGTATCTGGATTATGAGTTGATAAAGAAATCTCTTCTGCCGCTTTTTTTGTAATTGTAATCATAATCGTTTATCTTTAATGGTATTTATAAAATCAACAAATTGGGTAACCCACTGATTACCAGCAAGGGTACGTAAATGCGTATAGGATGCTAGTAAATTATACTTAACAATTCCATCGCGTTTATTATCCACACCAACACCACGCAAAACCTCAAAAGCATAACGTGTATTTGGATCGATATTCTCTAATTTGGAATAGTGAAACTCATGAGCTTTAATTTTACTAGCCACATTATTCCAGGGATGGTCTGCTAATGGAGCAAGTTGAACATAACCTCTACCTATTGGTTTCGGTGTCATCTGGGTGTCTGCATCAATAATGCCAACCATTGGGTATTCGCCTTCATCAGTCAATATTTTATTAGTTAAATACATCAAACCACCACACTCAGCATAAGCAGGTAAACCCGCTATAATTTTATTTCTAATATCATTTATAAGAGATTGATTACCACTTAAAGCTTTCAATTGCATTTCCGGGAAACCGCCACCGATAAATAGTCCGTCACAATCAGGCAATGCAGCATCATGTATCGTATCGAAATAACAAATGTTAACACCCAATTCATTAAATTTATCTAAATCATCTTGATAGTAAAAACCAAAACTACTATCTTTAGCAATGGCTATATTGAGATGAGTTGTCACGGATAGGCTAGGCTTTGAAATCGAAGTAGAATTTGCACTACTCAAATTAATTAATTTGTTTAAATCAACTTGATCATTAATTAATCGAGAAGCAGTATCAATAAATTTTTGAGATTGTGGTGTTTCATTAGCAGGCATTAACCCTAGATGCCGTTCGTCAATTATCAACTCGTTAGAACGGCGAATAGATCCGATGATATCAAGGTCTGTGTAATGCTCAATAGCTTGAATCAACTTTGATTCATGGCGCTCACCAGCAACCTTATTAAGGATAATTCCAGCAATAGTAACATGTTCGTCAAAATCTTGATAACCTTTGACCAAAGGCGCAACTCCACGTGTGATGCCTGTTGTATCAACTACCAAAACAACTGGGATATTGAGTAACTTTGCCATATCAGCATTAGCATCACCACCAGCGACATTCATACCATCATACAAACCTTTATTGCCTTCGATAATAGAGACATCGGAATTTGAATTATTGTTACCATACAACTCAAGAATTTCCTCTTTAGTCATATTATAAAAATCTAGATTATAGCAAGAATTACCACTAGCCTGAGACAGCCAAATAGGATCAATATAATCAGGACCCTTTTTAAAGGGTTGTACATTGAAATTCTTAGCTTTTAGAGCACCACAAATCCCCAGACTAACAACTGTTTTGCCTGAGGATTTGTGTGCTGCAGATAAATAAAAGGACACTATTTGTCCTAATACCTGGTCAGATTAGCCCTTGTGATGTGGATTAGCAACATCATCAGCTAAGCTCTCAGGCAAGAAAGGTAAAAACTTAACAAGATATGCAATAGCAATAAGAGCAACAGCCATACCGCCCAATCCAAGCATTAGCTCAGGTACAGTTGGAACATAGCTAGCAATGCCACCATAGCCTGCTAAAATTTCTTTACCAGGGAACAGTTCAAGAGGGTACGCTTGACCACCAATGATAATAACGTATAGCTGAGCTAAACCACCAATAATCACTAGCACTGACGCCAAGCCAAGCATAGATCTATTACCCTTAGTCATAGGTGAATAAAGTAGCGCTAAAGGCACAAGACCGCCTAAGATAATTTGTACATACCAGAACAACTGCGTATAAATACCGCCATCAACTAAGATGAAATTTTCAACAGCAGAATTCTCAGCTAGATACAAATTTCCTAAATGATAGACAGCAACAAAATACATAACCGCTGCAACAAACACACCTAATAAATTACTTAGACGATTAACAATAGCATCACCTAATGGACGCTCTGTCCACTTGTAACTAGCCATTAACACGAGTACAAAAAATGCTAAACCGAAAGCAAATGACATAACCACAAACATTGGCGCCATAATAACAGCATCATAAGCTTGTCGAGCTACTAGGAAACCAAAAATTGATCCAGTACCTGTAGTTAAGATTAAGCGCCACGTAAAGGCTGCTATACCAACTTTACGACTGTATTTATTCATACGACGTTCAAACATCATCCACAAATAAACACCAACAATTAGAAAAAATCCGTTATATAAAATAATATTCCAAGCAAAAATCGACTCAAAATTGTATTCAGTCATAGCAATAATCAAACGATCTGGACGACCTAAGTCTAACACTAACACCATCAAACCACCGGCTAATAGTGCTAAGGCTACAAGACCTGATAGACGTGACAATGGTTTATATATTTTCTTGTTAAAAACAGAAGCAATAGAGGCGATGTTAAGCGCACCAGATGCTGCCACAATTAAAAATAATGCAAACACATGTGGCAGGCCCCAAACGATACGATTACTCATACCAGTAACATGGTGACCACTATGCTCCATAAAATAAACACTGCCCAATGCAGCAAGAATAAAGGCGCCAAGACCAGCAATTAACGCATAAAAACCCAGACTTTTACCTTGTGTTTGTTCGTAACGAATAATACTCATAAACTTCTCTTAAATTCCACTGTAACGTACACCCGTATTCAGATTTAAATCTGCACGGATTTGCGTACTTTGTACTTTTTTCAATGTTTGATTAATTTTGCTTGTTGCATCGTAAAGATCACCGAAGATCACTGCATCGCTTTTAACACTCGATACACATGCAGGTTGCTCACCTTTGTCAACCTTATGAACGCACATGGTACAAGATTCAACAGTACCCTTGCCTCGTGGCATGTGTTCTTTTTGATCAGTAAGATCTTCATGAACAAAAGAACGAGCATCATATGGGCAAGCCATCATGCAATAACGACAACCAATACACAGATGCTTATCAACCAAAACAATACCATCTTCACGCTTCATAGAAGCGTTAGTTGGGCAGACATCTACACAAGGCGGCTCATCGCAATGTTGGCACATTAAAGCAAGATTACTGATACGTTGTGTGGCAGTATCCTTTACTTTAACTTTTTTAATCCAACCAGCTTTTTGATCACCTGTTGAGTGTATTTCATCACCCCAACCATGCTCTTTCTGACAAGCGCTAACCATGCCATCAATATCAGATTCAGTCAATTGATTAGTATCAACTAACATTCCCCAGCGTTTTTCGTTAGTTACTGGATTTTCATTAGCATTAACATAGGTAGTTAACGTAATTCCAGCACCTAGCGTAGCAACGCCAGCAGTTGTGGCAGTTGTAGCCTTGATAAAGTCACGACGATTAATTGTATTATCCATTATTTAACTCCTTCTGCAGGGGTTGTCCTATGACAACTAAAACAATCAACTGTGACTGCCACCTTTTGATGACAATCAGAGCAAAATTGTTCACTAGCATCAATCGCATGATAATCGTTTGATTGATCTTTTTTACTAGCATGACAAGTAACACAACCTGATAGCGAATACTCTTCTGTACGCACACCTTGTCTTAATGTTTTGTCACGCTTATGATTCAAAAACTCAGGGTGCATTTTACGAATCATAGAGATGCTTTGATGGTACGTCTTGTCAGAACTCTTAATTGAGTCTGCCTCTGTACCTAACGTATGCTCACTATGGCCATGTGCAAATACACTAGTCACCATTAAACTTAACAATAAAACCATCCATCGATTCATAATCTCTCTCTTCAATAAATTGAATTACTCACCTAGACCCATTTGAATATAGCCAGTAGGACATACATCGGCACAAATATGACAACCAACACACTTATTGTAATCAGTATCTACATAACGACCTAAAGTTGCTTTATCAGCTTTAACTTTAAATACTGCATCTTGAGGACAGTACATAACACAGTTATCACACTCAAAACATAGGCCACATGACATGCAACGTCCAGCTTCAGCTTGAACCTCTTCTTCGTTATAACCAATTAAACGCTCTTCAAAGTTACCTAAAACATTGTCTACATCTACTAATTTATGATTACGAGCATTACGATCTTCATTATCAAAATGACCTAAGAATAATTCTGTGTGAGAGATAATTGATGCATAAGCACGGTCTTCGTAGTTATGAATCGCGTAATCTGCAGTATCAGTACCTTCACCGGCTGTACCACCTGCTTCGTAGCCTTCAGGTGTCAGATCCCACTCGTCAAGCTTCTTAGCAAGATCAAAGTAATGTACGTCAACCTTGTTACGCGCTTTCTGGTCCTTACCAGATAGGTAGTCATCAATACTTTCTGCAGCGATTGATGCCTGACCAATTGCTGTTGTTAATAAGTGAGGACGAACAACATCACCACAAACAAAGAAACCTGGTTTATTAGGAACTTGATAGTTCTTATCAGCGTCTATGAAGCCATAATCATTAAAGAACGAATTATCAATACCTTCAGACTCCACACCTTGACCAATTGCAGAAACAATTAATTCACATTCAACATCAAATTCTGAGCCTTCGATAGGCGTACTACCATCCTCTTCAAGACGAACAAAACGTAATGCTATTGCACGACCATCGTCATTCTTAATAACTTCAACAGGACTTAACTGACCTTGAATCTCAACACCTTCACGTGTCGCATCATCAATTTCTTCTTGTGCGGCAGGCATATCATCAATAGTAGAACGTGTTGTTAATAAAACATCAGCACCTAAACGACTTGAAGTGTCCACCACATCATGTGCAGTATCATTAAAAATGATATGCTCTGGACGATCTTTATCAGCAACATTAGTAATATTTCCAAGACGACGTGCAACAGATACAACGTCAATTGAAGTATCACCACCACCAATACAAATCACTTTGCCAGTAATATGCTGCAAACGACCTTGATTATAAGCCTCAAGGAATGCAACACCAGAAACACAGTTTCCTGCATCACCACCTGGAATTGGTAAAGAACGGCCAGTCCAGGCACCAATGGCAAATAATACTGCGTCATATTCTTTTTCTAACTCTTCAACAGTTACATCAACGCCAACTTTAGTGTTCATTTTAGTTTCAACACCAGTAGCAAGAATACGATCTATTTCGTAATGTAATACGTCACGTGGCACACGATAATCAGGAATTCCGTACATCATCATGCCGCCTAGCTGATCAAACTTTTCGAATACAGTTACAGCATGCCCTTGACGACGCAATTTTAGAGCTGCAGCTAATCCACCACAACCACCACCGATGATCGCAACTTTTTTACCTGTATCAGCAGCATCGATTTCAAAAGTGTATCCTTCTTTCTTAGCGTTGTCACCAATAAATTGCTCAACCGCATTAATACCAACTGTATCTTCAACTTCATTACGGTTACAGCCATCTTCACAAGGCGCCGGACAAACACGACCCATTACTGATGGGAATGGATTCGCATCTGTAGAACGTTTAAAAGCATATTCTTGCCAAGTCATATCACCAGCAGGCTTTTCCATACCACGAACGATATCTAACCAACCACGGATGTTATGACCAGAAGGACACGAACCTTGACAAGGAGGAGTTTGGGTAACATAAGTAGGACATTTGTGAGAAGTGTCCTCTTTAAAAATCATCTGACTCCAAGGTACTTGACCTTGCTCATCATCTTTATATAGTCTAAACGTATGATTGTCACCTTTAGTGGATTGTCCGTAAGCATTTTTTTGCATAATAATTCTCCTTGTTTTTATTCAGTTTCTACTGATTCTGCTGCAATAGCATCTTCAGTTTCAGTTTGTGGTTTGTCCAAAATAATTGCGGCACTCACCAACTGGTGAACACTTACAATCATATATGGATCAAAATCAAATTTAGGTAACACTTTAGTAAATTGTGACTTACAAATTGCACAAATTGCCGCTAAAGTATTAACTCCATTGTTCTCTTCTACTTGTTTAAGTGCTTGCATTCGTGGCATGGCACCTTTAACTCGAATCTCCATAAGATCATCAGTTAAAAGACCGCCACCGCCGCCACAACAGAATGTAGATTCTTTAATTGTAGATCTTTCCATGTCGATGTAATTATTACATACAGATTTAATCACTTCACGTGGAAGAATAAATTGACCGCCTTCAATACCGCCCATGTTGGTAGCGCGAGCAACATTACATGAATCATGGAAGGTAACAGTTCGATCATCGTTTTCTGATTTGTCAAAATTAAGCTTCCCTCGTTGAATTAAGTCATGCGTATATTCAATAATGTGTTGAGGTTGTGGGTAGCGATGATCTAATTGGTTCTGTAATTTCATCGCATGCTCATCAGATGACTGTGCGCCAGCTCCAACACCACTTAACGTATTCCAGAAGCTGTAGGCAACACGCCAAGCATGGCCACATTCACCCACCATAACACGTGAAACTTCAAGATCTAAAGCGGCCTTACGAATTCTAAGTGCTGCCTTACGCATGACATCATATGAACCAATAAACATACCAAAGTTAGCACCTTCAGACGCGTATGAACTCATTGTCCAGCTAACACCATCTTGATAGAATACTTTACCGTAACCGATTAGACCGTCAATATGTGGTTCAGCGAAGAAATCGGCAGAAGGAGTGATTAATAAGATTTCACTGCCTTTTACATCTAATGGATATTTAACTGGAGCACCAAAATCTTCTTCAACTTCTTCCTCAAGATCAAGCAATGTATCTTTTAGAGCAGGCTCAGGCAATCCAAGATTATTACCAATAGTTAACGCCTTACCTAGGATCTGATTACAATATTTTTGACCCAAACCTACACTATCAAGCACTTCACGAGCGGCCATTGAAATCTCAGCAGTGTCGATACCATATGGACAGAATACTGAACAACGGCGACATTGTGAACACTGATGAAAATAATTGTACCAATCATCAAGCATTTGATCATCAAGATCTTTTGCACCTACTAATTTAGGGAAATACTTACCAGCAAAAGTGAAATGACGACGATATACACTTCTAAATAAGTCCTGACGTGCTACTGGCATATTCTTAGGATCAGAAGAGCCTAAGAAATAATGACACTTGTCAGTACAAGCACCACACTTTACACACGAATCTAGAAAAACTTGTACAGAGCGATATTTTGACTTTAGTTCACCCATTTTGGCAATCGCAACCTCTTGCCAATTGTCAACTTTCTCACCAGGGAAGCCTAAAGGCGACTGAAATTCATCAGAAGATTTAAAAGGACCCTCGCCCTCCATAATTCCTGGATTAAGCTCAGGGATTTCAACGTAAGTTGGTAATTTAGGGATATCAAATTCTTTAGCAGCCATTTTATGTGTCCTTTCCTAATGTTTGTTCAAGCTTTACACTATGCTCTTGTTCTTGTTTTAATGCCCATGGCGAAATATGACGCTTTTTACGTGCATTATCAACCTGATTACGTGTTGGACTAAAGAATACACCTGGCACATGTAATAGTTTTGAGATTGGAAAAATTGCTAACAATACAAATACTAATAACAAATGAATAATAAAGTGTAGCTCAGTAGGCATATTTGACCAATTAAATGTAACTAAGCCTGAGGCAAAATCTTTAACCATAATGACATCCGTGTGATTACTAGTAAATGTCATCACAACACCACTAACACCAATAATTAACAGCATTATTAGCATTAAATAATCACTTGGCGCCGAAATATAACGAATACGAGGTACAAAAATACGACGAGCTAGTAACCCAACAAGACCAATAACCATTGCGAATGCAGCGTACTTGAATGGTTGAATTAACATGAACACCTCAGGTAAATCACCTGGGATGAAATAACGTAAATGACGAACTAAGATTAGTAGTAAGCCAAAATGAAATAAGAATCCGAAAAACCAGATCCATTTGTTAGATCGGAAAAGACTTTCAAATAAAGTCACTTCTCGAATCATTCTAAAAACCACACCTGTTTGTGTCAATGGAGTTGGTGCGGTTGGAATTTTAAGGGGTGCAGGGGTAACTGAAAATTGATAAATTTTTCTACCCATGCCCACAATAAAAATAAATAGGGAAATGTAAAACAAAGCGGTAAAGATAATGCTTATAGTTGACATATTGCTCTCAAACTTAAAGTTTAAAAAATAAAAAACACCTGCAATGACGCAGATGTTTTTCCATTAATCGTATCTAACTAGATACAACCAGTAGGCTTAGGAAGACCGGCAAAACGACAACCTTGCTTACCAGGACCGTAAGGGAATAAAGAGTAAAGGTACTTAGAGTTACCTTTGTCTTTACCCATTCTCTTAGCGATCGCTTTTGTAAGTACACGTACAGCTGGTGCAATTTGGTACTCTTCAAAATATTCACGTAAGAAATTAATTACATCCCAATGTTCGTCAGTTAAATCAACGTCATCATCTTGAGCCATTTGCTTACAAATGTCTTCATTCCAATCTTTAAGGTCTACTAAGAAACCCTCTTCATCTACTTCAGCGCCACAAATTTGTGCCATAATTGTACTCCTATATAAAAATTTTAGTTAAACCCAAGAAACCGCAGTTCCATGTTCAACAACTAGATCAACAAAACCAGAATAATCAACTAATTTGATATTATCAGCCAGTTTTGAAGAAATTCCTCTTGCATCAACATCACCTTGAAGAGCGAATACACGACCATTAGCCGCTAAATCTGCAATCATTGATGAGTTAGCATTGTTCGCAGCATTAATCACGCCATCTTCGATAAACAAAATAACGCTTGAATCGTCAATTGTGTTTAAACAAGATTGCAATGAATTACGCTCGAAAGATGATTTGTTTACTGTATGTAACATATAAAACCTCTCTTAGAAACTTAAGCAAACATCTTGTTCAGACATAATTGCTTTAAGTTCATCATTAGTAACAACTTTAACAGAAGGCTTTTCTTCCCAGTCGTCGTCTTCGTCTTCATACACTAAAGGCATAAGATCAGATTCTGACAAGCCTCTTTCTTCTAAAGATTCTTTAGAAACGTAAAGCTTATTAATATCATAATCACCTAATGCATGAAAAGTTTTAGAAAAGTTCTTCATGCCAATGCCGTCAGTTTCTTGACCTTCAACGATTTGGTATACACCATCATCCATGAAAGCTAAAGATACGTCTTGCTCAAAAGCTGCAGCAATTAATACCACTTCTAATGATTCAATCGCATAAACCGTGCCAAATGAAGATCGGCGATTTAAATACATAAATTTCTTTGTAGCCATCTTAATCTCCAAATACCACTAAACGATCACTCTGAATACCTGCTTCGATTAACTGACCTAAGCCAGAAATACGAAACGCAGGATGAAGGTTATTTCCCTCAATAGAGTTTTTGGTTGCTTCAGATTCGTCAAGCATACCGCGACGAAGTGCTGCAGCAACACAAACTACTAACTCAGGCTCACCATCAGCATTTTTAATATCTAAAGATGCCCAGTTGTTAACAACATGACGATCATCTTGAGGTGGTAGAGTAAAACGAGACGCGTTATTAACACCATCATGGTAGAAAAATACACGCATAATTTCATGCCCATTTTCTATCGCTGCTTTAGCGAATTGGAAAGCCGAATCAGACGCTTGGTGCTGATACGGACCTTCATTTACTTGAATTGCAAACTTCATATCAAGTAAACCTTAGAAACGGATATGTGCAGAAGAGTTCAACTGATGACGTGCACCTTTCCAATCATTGATATGGAACTTAGTGAACGGTAGTCCAGTCTTCTCAAAGAATGCAGGCCAGCCAATACGGTCAACCCATTCGCCAACTCTTTCCCAGTCGCGTGCATCTTCTTTGTATACGCTTAAGATGTTCTTAACGACAGCACCAACTTCAGGCCATCTAGGCGGATTGTTTGGTAGATTAGAAGCAACTAATTTATGGAACGAAGGCTTAGATCTCGCGTTAGAGTTCTTACCACCAATCCATAATGCAATCTTAGAATTTTCAGGATCGTTAATCTGCATTGGAGGACAAGGTGGGAAACATGCACCACAACAGATACATTTCTTCTCATCAACTTCCAATGTAGGCTTGCCGTTCACCATTGCAGGACGAATCGCAGCAACAGGACAACGAGCAACAACCGTAGGACGCTCACAAACCATTGATACTAAATCATGGTTAATCTTAGGTGGCTTAGTATGCTGGATGTTTAGTGCGATATCACCTTGACCACCACAGTTAATCTGACAACATGAAGTTGTCATATGAACACGGTTAGGCATCTCTTCACGAGTAAATTCTTCGTGCATTTCATCCATTAATGACTTAACAACACCCGATGCGTCAGTACCTGGAATATCACAGTGTAACCAACCTTGAGTATGTGAAATCATAGTAACTGATGGACCAGTACCGCCTACAGGGAAACCAGCTTCAGTTAATGCATTAACTAATGGCTCAACTTTTGTCTCATCTGCAACCATGTATTCAACATTAGAACGCATAGTAAAACGTACAAAACCATCAGCATATTCATCAGCAATATCTGCTAACTTTTTAATTGTGTAAACGTCCATTTGACGTGCTGTACCACAACGAACTGTGTAAATTACTTCATTATTTTTTGAAGTATGACGTAATACGCCTGCACGAGGACGGTCATGGTAAGCCCATTGACCGTAGTTACGACGCATAGTTGGATGCATGTATTGAACAGGATCTGGAACTCCAGATTCGATAGGCATAATTGGTGCTACTGCCATAATATTTCTCCTTGATATAAATGGGCAATTGACATTGCCCTAAATTTTTTTAAAACTAGTGGGGGTCTTACGCGTTAGCTTCAGCTTTATTTTCAAACCACTTAACTGCTTCTTCGTCCCAATCGTCCATACGAACGTATGAAGATGTACGAGTTTGGTTAATCATGTTTGGATCAACATTGATACCAATACCTTCTAAGAAGTTTACAACACCAATACGCTCAATCATTTCACCAGTTCTTTCGTGCTCTAGTGCATTTTCTGCAAAGAAGTCGATTACTTCACCAGCTAGATCTTCAATAGCTTCTAAATCGTCAGCGTTATCCATCTTCATAAATGGAACAACTACTGAACCGAATAAGTCACCAATCTTAAGTGTACGCTTACCACCCATAATAATCATTACACCTTTATCGTCGCCTGTAGCTAAGATAGGCTCTACATCACCTTCAGCAATATATTTATGAGTTAATGGTGAAGTAACATTTAAACAATGCATACATTTAACACAGTTCTTATTATCGATTGTTAATGATGTATCTTCGTTGATTGTCATTGCAGAAGTAGGGCAACGAGAAGTAATGTTGTCAACTACGTATTGAGTACCTTTGTCAGCAACCATTGCTTTCCATAGATCTTGGTTGATTTTAATATCATCTCTCCAAGTACCGATTGTTGCAAAGTCAGCACGCTGTACTGAGTTCATACAATCGTTCGCACAACCAGAAACTTTAAATTTCATCTTGTATGGTAATGCTGGACGGTGCATATCATCTAGGAATGCATTTACTAATGTACGTAATACTGCCTGCTCGTTAACGTTTGACATTTCACAACGTGAAGCACCAACACATGACATACCAGTACGTACCGCTGGACCAGCGCCACCCATATCAAAACCATAAGCATTGAATTCGTTGAAAATCTTCTGTGTAGTTTCTTCAGTTGCACCTTGTAACATAATGTCACCTGATTGACCGTGGAAACCGATAAGACCTGAACCGCCGTTCTCAGTGAACATATCACACATATCTCTTAATAGAGTAGATGTGTAGTGCATACCTGCTGGTGGTTGAATACGTAACGTGTGGAATTCACCTGCTGCAGGGAATTTGTAATCACCGTTATCATCTTTTAATTCGTTAAAACGTGGAATTACACCACCACCGTAACCGATAACACCAACTGTACCACCTTTCCAGTAACCTTTTTTAGTTACGTAAGATGTTTCAAGTGTACCTAGTACGTCGCGTGCCATGTCAGCACCTTGGTGTGAATCGTTTGCTAATCTCTTAAGACCAGTTACAAACGAAGGCCATGGACCATTTTCCAACTCATCAAGGTTGGGTGTGTTATATAGCTCTTTTGCCATTTTATCTCTCCGATATATTTAATAAATCTTTAAAACTGTTCGCTTTAAAGATGTGAACGAGACAAATTATACGTAAATGCAAGTTAATGTCACTGTTTTATAGTGATATCACTACCTATCCCTTAGGGGGTATATTTAAATTTATCGGAGTAAATTTTGTGATTTACAGGTTGATTTAAGCTAGATATTCGTTTACACGTTGTGCAACACCACGACCTTCGTCAATAGCCCAAACAACTAAAGATTGACCTCGACGACAATCACCTGCAGTGAAAATACCTTTTTGTGAGGTTTGATATTGACCGTATTCCGCTTGATAGTTTCCACGATCATCTAAATCAATTTGTGCATCATCACTTAAGTAATGTTCTGGTGATACAAAACCCATTGACAGCAATACTAGTTGCGCATCCCATGTTTTTTCAGTACCTACAATTTCTGTTAATTGGCCATTGTTAAACTCAACATTAATAGTTTGCAGGCCGACTAACTTACCTTCAGTATTTTTAACAAATGATTTGGTCATTAATTGATATTGTCTTGGATCTTCACCAAAAACACTTTGCGCTTCAGCATGGCCATAATCTACACGATAGATTAAAGGCCATAAAGGCCAAGGGTTATTATCAGCACGCTCAACAGGAGGTTTAGACATGAGTTCAAAATTCACCACTGATTTTGCTCCTTGACGTATTGCTGTACCAATACAATCTGTACCAGTATCGC
>NZ_JAQWSS010000102.1 GCF_029243085.1 Candidatus Thioglobus sp.
ATGGCTGATTAACCTGATTTGAGATTTCGTAACCAATAGACCCTTGTCCTTCGATTATCTGTAAATCATTATATGGAGAAATATATATTTTCCCATCTTTGGTTTTTATATAACTTCCATACAAAACACCCCTATAACCTATGGTATAATTATATTTAGAAGATCATTATTCTCTCCCCCGAGATATATGTAATGATTTTCTATTAGGTAGTCGTTTTTTTTATTCTCCTCAAGTTTAGTTAGGCGGCTACCTCCTCCTCAAGATTTAATCCCCTTATGGGTGTGCCATGATATACACTTGCAACAGCTTTGCAACACTATCATTAGGGCATAATTTTATAATATTGTTATATTAACAGCACTTAAAGTAATTAAACGCCTGTAATAGCGACATTAGTGTGACTAATGCAGTGTTTCTGGACTGATATAGTCTTGCTTAGAAGGCTGCAAGGTTTCCTGTATTAACAAGACTCCCATGCGCACAAACTCGATAATCTCGTTCAGATCTTGTGCATTTTGCTCGTTATCAATCAAATCTGCATCAAGCTGAGATATTTCCGAAATATCTTTGATTAATTCGAGCGCCTCTTCATCAGTAGTAGAGATTTTTTGTAAGCCTAGACCAACTAAGTAGCCTTGGCACCATTCAATTAGCGTATTTGCCTGCTCACCCAATCTTGATTCTTCATCAGCAATTAACGGTTGAAAATCTAGAGTCTCATCATTAAGTTGAGACAGGGTTTCATTAAAAATTAGTGCCAACTCCTCGTGGGCTAATTTTTCACTAAGATTGTTTAAATCAATACTGACCAGGATTTCATTTAGCCAATCATCCAAACCGAGATCAGGCTTAACACAAGCAAAGCCACATAGAATTCCGTGTGCACTGGAAACGGTATCGTCAGTGTTAAGCGCATGTAACGTTGATTTTAAATTGTCGTAGATTAGAATGCTGTTCATGAATTTTTAGCCAAAATTTGCATTACCGCCATACGTATAGCAATACCATTGGTTACCTGTTGTAAAATAATAGACTGATCGCAATCTGCAACCGTAGAATCAATTTCAACACCGCGATTGATCGGGCCTGGATGCATGACAATAGCATCCTTTTTGGCTAATTTTAGGCGTTCAGAGGTGAGCCCATAATTCTCAAAATATTCTTGCTCGTTAGGGATCTCTGCTTCCAGCATGCGTTCTTTTTGCAAGCGTAATACCATTATGACGTCACAATCTTTGAGCCCTAAGTCCATATCAGAAAAACATCTGACAGTGTCACAACGCTCTGACTCATGTTGTAGTGCTTTTGGGGCAATAAGACGAATGTCTGTAACTCCAAGTGTTTTGAGCGCATGAATGTCTGAGTGAGCCACTCTTGAGTGGGTAATGTCACCAACAATAGCTACTGATAAATCTTTAAAATTTGGCTTGTGTTGGTGAATGCTGAGCATATCAAGCAAAGCCTGAGTCGGATGAGCATTAGTGCCATCTCCGGCATTAAGAATTGAAACGCCTTTTAAGTGTTGCGCCACATGATGTGGCAGTCCAGATTGTTTATGACGAATAACAAACATATCAATTTGCATAGCTTTAAGCGTATGCATGGTATCCATCAGCGCTTCATTTTTCTTTAAAGCAGAATTTGCTAAATCTACGTTGATAACATTGGCACTATTGCGCATGGCAGCAATTTCAAAAGTGTTTCTTGTTCGCGTTGAAGGCTCAAAAAATAAATTAGCAACCGACATATCATCCAAGGCCTTGGATTTTTTTAAGTTGCCATTGTTGTCAAGTAGGTTGCTAGCCTTATCTAAGATATCAAGTAGTTGAGATTTGGGCAGGCCTTCAAGGCCTAACAGATGGATCAACTTACCTGATTCATCTAGCTGAACGTGGTTGCTAATCAGGTTTTGTTTCATAAATCTTCTAACCAAGTTTGTAATATTAAAGCTGCTGAAAGTTTATCAACCTCAGCACGGTTTGCGTTCTTATGATGATGATTATATTTTAGTTGTTTTTTGGCCTCATTGGATGATAAATACTCATCAACAAAAACTGTTTTTATGTCATAACGCGCACTCAGCTTTCTGCCAAATGATCTGGCGATGAAAGTCATTTCTTGTTCCTGACCATTTTTATCGTAAGGTATTCCGACGACAAACAAACTAACTGCGTGTTGATTAATAATTGCATCAAAATCATTCCAGTTGGTAGCACCATTTTTATGATGTGAAACGATATCAATACCATTGGCTTGTTGAGTTAAGCTGTTGGCTATTGCCACACCTGTGCGTTTAGTGCCAACATCAAAGCCAAGGTAAGTATCTATGTTCATTGTAATTGTTGCAGAAGTTGATAGCCCACATAGCCATCAATTGGCAAATGGTTGTCTTGTTGATATTGGCGCGTTGCTTTGCGTGTTTTTGGACCAGATATACCATCTGGCTCTCCAGCATCATGTCCAAGGTTATTTAGTTGAGTTTGAATCAAATGAACGTCATCACGACTAAGTGAAGGTTCCTTGATTGGAGTTGCATAAAGCTGATCAGCACCTGCTAGCCGGTCCGACAAATGGCCAACAGATAGGGCGTATAGAATAGATTGGTTCCAGCGCAAGATAGCGCGAAAATTACGATACACTAAAAATGCTGGCCCTTGATAGCCCATAGGCAATATTAATGAAGCCTTAAGATCGGAGACTGGCAGATTGCTATCCTGTGCTGTTCGCACACCTAATGATCGCCATTCATTAACGGTTTTTTTGATTTGTAAATTAGCATGTTGGTACTTGAAGTTCTGCGGAATACTGACTTCACGCCCCCAACGCTCACCTCGGTGCCATCCAATTTTTTGTAAAAAATTAGCAGCACTTGCAAAGGTGTCTTGTGTGTTGTTCCATAGGTCAATCTCACCATCTTGATTAGCATCAACTCCATAGGCTGCTACATTAGTAGGCATAAATTGGACATTGCCCATGGCGCCAGCCCAAGATCCATTGGCTTCAGGTGGGATTTTTCCTTCATCAATAAGTTTAAGTAAGGCTAGCAGTTGTTTAGTAAAAAAAGCACGTCGACGCTGATCATAACTTAGCGTAGCTAATGACCTTACCAAATTTAAGCTGCCAGTATTGTTGCCATAATTAGTCTCCAAGCCCCAAAATGCCACAATGATATGTGGAGGAACGCCGTAGCGTTGATAGTTCTTTTGTAAAGTCTGCTGATGAAGTTTGAGTTTTTGAGCGCCATATTTAAGGCGATATGCGCTTACTCGAGAGCCTAAATAACGCCAAAAATTTTGGCTAAATTCGGCCTGAGTTCGATCAAATTTAATCACTTTTTCATTGGGTGTTAGTGCAGATAAAGTCTGATCAAGTGTTGTATTGGAAATACCTTCATTGAGTGCTTGATGACGAATATCTAATAGAAATTCTTCAAAACTTTGGGTCTCAGGCATATTATTATGCGCTAGGGTATCATTGGCATGAGCCCAGCCAGAGAGTAGTAAACAAATAATCAATCTAAACATGACAAAATTATAATGCCTAAGTTAGTCGTTTTTTTTCTCTTTTTAAGTCTAAGTAGTTGTGATCAGGGGCAGGCCATTAATCAATTTACTGGCAAAACCATGGGGACAACCTATACAATTAAAAGTCAGGGTGGTCAGGTTAACCGACTGCAGATTGAAGAGCGCCTTAAACAAATTAACCAAATTTTTTCTAGCTGGGATAAGCACTCAGAATTATCCCAAGTGAATAACGCCTCAATACATCGTCCTATATTGCTTTCAACTGAGTTGTCTCAAGTGTTGAACGATTCAATTCGTGTACATCAACAAACTGATGGTTTTTTTGACCCAGGTCTCGGCAGGTTGATAGATATTTGGGGGTTTGGCGTCACCAAAGTTATTGAAAAACCTAATAGAGCAATGGTATCTCAGGCATTGAAAAGTTCTTCAATTAATCTAGCCACACTAAATGGCCAGTATTTTATTAAACAAGCAGATATTCATATTAATCTATCAGCAATTGCAAAGGGTTATGCAGTAGATGAGGTGACTAAATTGCTGGTAAACCAAGGCGTGCAGCGATTTATGATAGAGATTGGGGGCGAGGTCAAAACTAGAGGCAGTTGGACCATTGGTATTGAAACACCAGACGGACAAACCCCTATTAGTATTGAACTTGAAAATGAGTCGATTGCCACGTCGGGTAATTATCGTCAATATTTTATTTGGGAAGGGAAGCGTTATGCACATATTCTTAACCCGTTTACTGGCCTGCCAGATAACAGCGATTTGTTTTCTGTAAGTGTTATTCATCAAAGTAATGCTTTGGCTGATGCTTATGCAACTGCCATGATAGCTATGAGCAGTAAAAAAGCAATCAAATTTGCGCAGCGATTAAAGTTGAAAGCAGTATTGATATTGAATAGAGTGGATAAACAAAATTCTTCAAACAATATAATAAAATTAGGATTATGAAACCACTTGCTGAAATATTAAGACCTGATAGTTTAGAGATGTTCTGCTCACAAGGTCACTTATTAAATGAGACCCACCCGTTAAAACAGGCAATCAGCAACAAGCAGCTGCATTCTATGATTTTATGGGGTCCATCTGGTGTTGGAAAGACCACTTTAGCCCGCATCATGTGCAAACAAGCTCAAGGCTATTTTGTGCAATTAAGTGCAGTGCTGGATGGTGTAAAGGAGTTGCGGGTAGTTATTGAGAATGCTAAAAAATATCAAAAAATCGACCAGTCAACCGTATTATTTGTAGACGAAATTCATCGATTTAATAAAGCGCAACAGGACGCTTTTTTACCTCATATTGAGTCTGGTCTGATTACATTAATAGGCGCTACTACCGAAAACCCATCGTTTGAATTAAATCGAGCATTGCTTTCACGTGTGAGTGTTTATGTATTGGAAGCACTTGATGAGGCTGGACTAATGCAAATATTGCGACGCTGTCTTAGTTATTTAGATTTAGAAATAAATCAATCTGCCAGAAAAAAAATTATTGCTAATAGCGGTGGCGATGCGCGCCGATTGATTAATATCGTTGAAAAAATTGACCAAGCTAAACTAAGACAATTAGATGAGCAAAGTATCGCGCAGTTTTTGCAGGATAAGGTGGCAAGTTTTGATAAAGGTGGTGATATTTTTTATCAGCAACTATCGGCGTTTCACAAATCAGTGCGTGGCTCTTCTCCTGATGGTGCGCTTTATTGGATGGCAAGAATGCTAGTAGGCGGTTGTGATCCAAAAACCATTGCTAGGCGATTACTTGCTATTGCATCAGAAGACATTGGCAATGCTGATCCTAGAGCGTTAGAAATAACACTCAATGCATGGGACGTATATGAGCGTGTTGGCGATAAAGAGGGTAATCGAGCCATTGCGCAAGCGGCAGTATATTGTGCTGTTGCTCCAAAATCTAATGCTCTGTATAAGGCATTTAATCAGGCACTGAGTGAAGCAAAGCAAACCAGTGACTTGTCAGTGCCTCTACATTTGTGCAATGCGCCAAGTCAACTCATGGGAGAGCTGGGCTATGGTGAGGGTTATCGTTATGCTAATGATGAGGTAGATGCGATTAGTTATGGCCAGACTTATTTCCCAAAATCATTAGGTGAGCAACGCTATTATCATCCTGCTAACCGAGGGCTCGAAATTAAAATTTCAGAAAAGCTTAAAAATATAAGAGGAAAATCATGACCGTATTTCCAACCATCTTAGCCATTGGTGCAGGTGCCACAATTGGCGCCAGTATGCGTTATTATTTGACTCAATTTATGAATTCTACCATGGGTTCAACTTTTCCGTATGGCACCTTAAGTGTCAATATTATCGGTTCATTCTTGGCAGGTGTTTTGGTGGTAGTTGTGCTGGAGAAAGTCGCGCTGCATGAGGTATATAGGTTGATGCTGCTTATTGGCTTAACAGGCTCTTTAACAACTATGTCAACCTTGTCTTGGGAGTCAGTAGAGATGATTAGCTTAGGACACTATGGACAGGCAGGCATCAATATCTTGCTCAATGTGCTTTTATCATTATCAGCAGCCGGCCTAGGTGCTGTGTTAACCCGATATCTATTTTCTAATTAGTCTAAAGCCTGTTCAATGGCGTCAAATAACACACCTGCAATATTTAAATTAAATTGCTCATCTAGCTCGCGAATGCAAGTTGGACTGGTGACATTAATCTCGGTAATATAATTACCAATAACATCTAAGCCAACAAACATTAAGCCTTTGGCTCGTAATGTCGGGGCGATTTGCTCACATAGATAGCGATCTCTATCAGTTAACGGTTGACCAACACCCGTAGCGCCGGCCGCTAGATTTCCCTTAAAGCTACCCTTGGCAGGCATGCGCGCTAAGGCATAATCAATAGGTTGGCCGTTAATTAACAAGATGCGTTTGTCGCCTTGAGATATCTCTGGCAAGAATTCTTGAGCCATAATGGGCGTAGTGTTTTGATGCGTGAGATATTTAAGTACTTCATTAATATTGTCATCATGATGCTCTAATTTAAAGATGTCTTTGCCGCCCATGCCGTCAAGTGGCTTAACCACACAGATACCCTGCATTTTAATAAAGCTTTTAATCTGGTCTTGATTGCTGCTTACGAATGTTTTTGCAATACAATGTGGAAAATTTAGAGCAAAGAGTTTTTCGTTGGCATCACGTAAAGATTGGGGCTTGTTAACCACTAATACCCCCTTGTTTTCCGCTTGTTCTAGAAAATAAGTGGCATAGATGTAGTTCATATTAAAAGGTGGATCTTTTCGCATCAAGATGACATCAAAGTGCTCAAGCGGTAACGTAAGTTCAGGGCCTTTTTCATACCAGTGTTCGGCATGATCAAATACAAGAGTTTTAGTGCAGATTGTCATGGCTTGATCGGCATCAGAAAACATGTCGGGCGAGTCAAATGTGTATATTTCCCAATTACGCCTAGTTGCTTCTAACATCATTGCTAAAGATGAATCTTTATGGGGTTTGATGTTGTTAATGTCATCCATTAACACTGCGATTTTAATTGTATTCATGGTGTTATTATAGGTTATCCGTGCGTAGTTTGTTATTGCTTGACTTAAGTGTCCGATAAACTATAATGGAAATTGAGGAGAGACAAAAACTTGGCGTACACAACCCTAACTTTAAAAAATCCAAAAACTCAAGAGACTAGAATTGCTCCAGTAGGATATTCTTGGACATCGTTGTGCCTGTTCTTTTGCCCTGCAATTTATCGTCGCGATTGGAAGTCTTTTGCCTTGATGCTCCCCTTATGTATATTAACTTTAGGACTTGCCAATATTGTATTTTTTTTTACTTACAATCAGCTTTACGTTAAGCATTTGCTTTCTCAAGGATACATAATAACGATTCATGGCGTGGGCGGTGTGCGCCAGTCTAATTTGTAAAATTATGCTAGATAGGTAAAAATAAACTAGACAAGCAAGCAATAACAGAGTATCATCTCGCCACTTTAGTGCGGGGTGGAGCAGTTCGGTAGCTCGTCGGGCTCATAACCCGAAGGTCATAGGTTCAAATCCTGTCCCCGCTACCAAATTAAGTCTTTTTTGGTTTTTTATGATCATTAAAGCAAGCAAAGACCACATTTTTAGGGGGTTTTTGTTATGTAGAAAAAAACGATTAGCAAGAATTAGGCAGTAGGCGCCTCTATGTAAATAGGCAAATACCTCGGTAGTTTAGGCAGGTTTTTGTTATGTTTAGAAAGTTCACGGTAGATACCTATAAAAGGATTTTACTATGCAAACAAAGGTTAAAAAGAAGCAAGATAAATGGCAAAAATAACAGAAAAAATTACTAATTTGATTAGCCCTGTACTTGAAGATATGGGTTATGAATTAGTGGGCGTAGAATATGCTGCTGGTGGCAAGCATACTATTTTGCGAGTTTTCATTGATACAGATAATGGTATTGGTATTGATGATTGTGAAAAAGTATCACACCAATTAAGTGCCATTTTTGATGTAGAAGACCCAATTGCAAGCCAATACA
>NZ_JAQWSS010000021.1 GCF_029243085.1 Candidatus Thioglobus sp.
CATCACCTGCATGAAAGACATTAGCCACTCTCAGTTGATATTTTTGAGATAGTTCATTAATTTTTTCAAGCATATCTGCCAGATGACGCCTTGGAATAGTGCCATCCATACAGTAATAGTCAGGTGAGAGTCGACCCACGGCAGGAAATGCCGATTTACGACCCTTCCATAGATCTAGTCGCTCTTGCTCATTACTCGAAACTTTGATACTTGAGGCGCCAGATAATACCTTTAATACAACATCCAACTCAGCCTGTACTTCGCTCTCGGTTCCATCCAATTCACAGAGTAATAATGCCTTTGCATCTACAGGATAGCCGACTTGAGCAAAGCCCTCTGCCGCTTCAATGGCAAAACTGTCCATCATTTCAAGGCCTGCAGGAATAACTCCGGCTTTAATAATGTCTGCCACAGAATTAGCACAATCACGCACTGAATCAAATCCTGCCATCACTACTCGGGCTAGATTCGGCTTTCTGGTTAACTTAACTGTAATCTCTACTATAACGCCAAGCAAACCTTCTGAGCCATTCATCAATGCTAATAGGCCCAAGCCCTGATCATTTCTTGATAATACAAGTTCTTCACCGTCGATAGTAAGAATCTTAACTGCTTCAACATTGTGCACGGTTAACCCATACTTTAGGCAATGTACGCCTCCTGAATTTTCAGCCACATTGCCACCAATACTGCAAGCAATTTGACTCGAAGGATCAGGCGCATAATACAAACCATAACTCTCAACAGCCTCACTAATGGCGATATTCCTAACGCCCGGCTCAACAATTGCTAATTGCTTGGTGGCATCAATATGTTTAACTTGATTAAGTTTTGATAAACCCAATACAATAGAATCGGACAAAGGCATCGCGCCACCTGCAAGACCAGTACCAGCACCACGAGTAACCACAGGCGTTTGGTGTGCTTTACAAATTCTCAACACTTGTTTGATTTGATCAATATTTTCTGGCAATACTACTGCCAACGGCTTTTGCCGGTAAACACTTAACCCGTCACACTCAAACGGACGTGTGTTTTCTGCACCGGTTAAAATAATACCCTTAGGCAGTATACGAGATAATTCTTGAATAATTGACATACAAGCAATTATAATGACTATTTTTTAATTTATTAACTCCAAAAAGACTTTGAAATCATTTAATCCACCAGTAAGAACTTTAATGGGTCCAGGCCCGTCAGACGTACACCCTAGAATTCTATCAGCAATGGCTCGACCGACTATTGGTCATCTAGACCCTGCTTTTGTTGGCATGATGAATGAAACCAAAGAGGGCTTGAAGTACATTTTTCAAACTGAAAACGAACTAACCATGCCGGTTTCCGCACCTGGATCTGCTGGTATGGAAACTTGTTTTGCTAATTTAGTTGAACCTGGCGACAAGGTCGTTGTGTGTATCAACGGCGTATTTGGTATGCGAATGAAAGAAAACATCACGCGCTTTGGTGGTGAGGCGATCGTTGTTGAAGATGATTGGGGTAATGCCATATCAACTGACAAGGTTGAGCAAGCATTAACAGAGAATCCAGATGCGAAAATCTTAGCTTTTGTTCATGCTGAAACCTCAACTGGTGCTAAATCTGATGCAAAAACCCTTTGTAAAATAGCCCATGATAACGATTGTGTGACAATCGTAGATGCAGTAACATCATTAGCTGGCTCCGAGTTACGTGTTGACGAATGGGAAATTGATGCAATTTATTCAGGTACGCAAAAATGTCTTTCAGCAATGCCGGGAATCTCTCCTGTTAGTTTTAACGAGCGCGCATTAACAAAAGTTAAAAACCGCAAGACACCAGTAACGTCATGGTTCTTAGATTTAAACTTAGTGATGGGTTACTGGGGTGAAGGTGCAAAAAGAACCTACCACCATACAGCACCTGTAAACACACTATATGGTTTACATGAGTCTTTGGTAATGATTTCAGAAGAAGGCTTAGAAAACTCGTGGGCTCGTCATCAAACAAACCATGAAGAATTAAAAACTGGTCTTGAGGCAATGGGCATTAACTTCTTAGTTAATGAATCTGATCGCCTCCCGCAACTGAATTCAGTATTCATCCCTGAAGGTGCTGACGATGCAAATGTGCGCTCAATCTTACTTAACGAGTACAATTTAGAAATTGGCGCAGGCCTTGGCGCTTATGCAGGAAAAGTATGGCGCATTGGTCTAATGGGTCACTCTTCTCGAAAAGAGAATATTGCATTATGTTTAGCTGCTCTTAAGGATGAATTAGGCAAATAATTTTAATTGTTTAAAGTAAAAAGGCGACCCTAGGGTCGCCTTTTTTAATGCGCAATTACAAGATTATTTGAGTTTAGCCAATAATTCTTCTTCCGTTTCTTTACGATCTGGATCAGGTAGACAACAATCAACTGGACAAACCTCGACACACTGAGGCTCGTCAAAATGGCCTACACATTCCGTGCATAGGTCGCCATCAATCTCATAAATCTCATCACCCATATAGATGGCATCATTTGGACATTCTGGTTCACAAACATCACAATTAATACACTCATCAGTAATTAATAAAGACATGACTTTCTCCTAATACAAAACAATAATAAAATTTAGTAGTATTTTACCGTATTGTTACCCTTATTTTTATTGTGTTTTGCGGTATCATCAATGGCTGTATTTATTCAGTAAAAATAACCTTATGTTGCGTCTATTTATCCTTCTTTCAACCGCGTTAATCTCACTATCCTCTCAAGCAAAACTCGCC
>NZ_JAQWSS010000027.1 GCF_029243085.1 Candidatus Thioglobus sp.
CTTATTATAAAAAACACTAACGTCTAATAATATAATAGAGGAGAAAAAGAATAGAAATTAGAAAAAACTATTCAATGTAAAAGAATAATTTTGCGAAGAGTTAAGAGAGCTTAGATCTAATAATAGCAGAAACCACACCCATATCAGCACTGCCATCTAACTGAGATTTTATCAATCCCATTAACTTGCCCATATCTTGCATAGAAGAAGCGCCGGTATCGGCAATTGCCTTATCAACAACAACTAAAATCTCGTCTTCTGACAACTGCTCTGGCATATAGTTGTTAATAACAGCTAATTCAGCCTCTTCAACATCCACCAAATCAGTACGGCCCGCATCTTTGAATTGAGAAATAGAATCTTTACGCTGTTTAACCATCTTTTGGATGACAGCTAAAACCTGAATATCATCAAGCTCAATGCGCTCATCAACCTCTCTTTGCTTAATTGCACCAATAATCATACGAACCGCTTTTAAAGCTTCTTTATCTTTAGCCTTCATGGCTAGTTTCATATCATTAGTAATACGTGTTTTTAATTCAGACATAATGTTTTAAATATTGTAAGTTAAAAATAAAAATGCCGATACAAGTATCGGCATTTTTGAAAATCTTATATATACCAATAGGTATTAATACATTCTCTTTCTATGTACGCGGTTTTTAGCCATCTCTTTGTGAGTACGCTTAACTGCAGCAGCTTTCATGCGCTTATTAACCCACGTTTGCTTTTCAAAAAACTCTTTCTTGCGCACGTCTGTAATAACACCGGCTCTATCACATGAACGACGAAAGCGTCTAAGTGCAATATCAAATGGTTCGTTCTCTCTTACTTTAATTGAAGGCATATTTAATTTTCCTTATGAAGCTGAAGCATCAGCAGTTGAACTGTCAAAATCAACCAATTGGACAATTGCCATTGGTGCTTTATCGCCAGTACGGAAACCAGCTTTTAAGATACGGATATAACCACCAGGACGCTCTTTGTAAAAAGGACCTAGTTGCGTAAATAATTTTGCAACCATAGCATCATCACGTAATTTAGCAAATGCATTACGACGGTTCGCAACACTATCAATCTTAGCTTTTGTGATTAATGGCTCTACAACACGGCGAAGCTCTTTTGCTTTTGGCAAAGTAGTTCTAATTGTTTCATGATCGAACAATGAGTTCGCCATGTTTTTAAACATCGCCTTACGGTGAGAAGAGTTACGATTTAGTTGTCTACCTGACTTTCTATGTCTCATGATATTTCCTTATTCACTCATTAGATCAACTGGGGGCCAATTAGGAATTTCTGTTCCTAAATCAAGACCTTTGTCAGTCAATACTTCTTTAATTTCGTTTAATGATTTACGGCCTAAATTAGGCGTTCTCAATAGGTCTTGCTCAGATTTTTGAATTAAATCACCAATGTAATAGATTTGCTCAGCTTTTAGACAGTTTGCACTACGCACAGTTAACTCTAATTCATCAACTGCTGCTAACAACTGAGGATCAAAGTCATCAGATGTTGGTAAAGCCTCTTCTTCTTTTACAAGTTCTAATTCAACAAATGATGAAAGTTGATCTTGTAGAATTGAAGCCGCGCGCTTTACAGCAGTTTCTGCATTAACAGAACCATTGGTTTCAATAATCATGTTCAGCTTATCTAAATTAACTTTTTGATCAACACGTGCTGCATCAACCGTAAAACTAACACGCTTAATCGGAGAGAAGCTCGCATCTAATTGGATACCACCAATTGTTGAAGACTCATCTGGACGAGAAACAGCAGTATCATAACCAATACCCGTGCCAATTTTAAGTGACATTCGAACATGACCACCTTCGTTGACCGTTGCAATAACAAAATCTGAATTAAAAGCAGTAATATCTGTGCCAAACATTTCAATATCAGCAACTGTAATTTTACAAGGGCCTTTTTTGTCGATTACCACTTCAGCTGTATCAGAAGTATTTAATGCAACAGAAACCTCTTTTAGGTTAAGCAAAATATCTAATACATCTTCTTGTACATTTTCAATAGTAGAAAATTCATGCATCACACCATCTATAGCTACTTCAGTTATAGCAGAACCAGTCATTGATGAAAGCAACGTTCTTCTTAAAGCATTACCTATGGTATGGCCAAATCCTCTTTCTAGTGGCTCAAGAACTACCTTGAACTCATTGGTGCCTGTTTGTGATGACTCAACAAGCTTTGGTTTTAAAAAATCTTTTGCGCTTCCTTGCATAATTAAACCCTTATTTAGAATACAATTCAACAATCAAGTGTTCTTGAATGTCAGATGAAAGATCATCACGAGCCGGAACATTTTTAAAGATTCCTTTTAATGCCTTTGAATCAACATCTATCCAATCTGCCTGATCACCTTGCTCAGATAACTCCATCGCCAATTGAATGCGACTTTGTTTTTTAGCTTTTTCACGAATTGAAATTTCATCATTCGCGCTTACTTGATAAGAAGGAATATTAACCACAGAGCCATTCACTAGAATTGACTTATGAGCAACTAATTGTCTTGCTTCAGCGCGTGTAGATCCAAATCCCATACGATAAACGACATTATCTAAACGACACTCAAGGATTGATAATAAGTTTTCACCCGTCGAACCTTTTTTCTGAGAAGCCTTTTTATAATAAAGACTAAATTGCTTTTCTAGGATGCCATAGATACGTCTTACTTTTTGCTTTTCACGCAACTGAAGTCCATATTCTGTACCTTTTTGACGTCGTGCATTAGCACCATGTACGCCAGGTAATTGTGTTAATTTACACTTTGAATCTAATGATCTAATGCCACTTTTTAAAAATAAGTCCGTGCCTTCACGACGTGCTAATTTACAAGTTGGTCCAGTATATCTAGCCATAATTTATCCTTATACTCTACGTTTCTTAGAAGGACGACAACCATTATGAGGGATTGGCGTTACATCTGTAATTGATTGAATTTTTAAACCTTGTGCGTTCAGACCACGTATCGCTGAATCTCTACCAGGACCTGGTCCTTTAACGCGTACTTCTAGGTTTTTCATACCGAAATCTAAAGCTTTTTCACCGCAATTTCCTGCAGCAACCTGCGCAGCAAATGGCGTAGATTTTCTAGAGCCTCTAAAACCCGAGCCACCTGATGTTGCCCAGCAGACAGCATTACCATGACGATCAGTAATCATTACGATAGTATTGTTAAAAGTTGCATGAATATGCGCAATACCGTCCGTAATTACTTTTTTAGACTTCTTTTTAATTGGTGCTTTAGCCATAATATCTACCTATTATTATTTAATTAAACGACGAGGACCCTTACGAGTTCTGGCGTTAGTTTTAGTTTTTTGACCACGTAAAGGCAAACCTTTTCTATGGCGAACACCACGGTAACAACCTAAATCTTTTAGACGCTTGATATCCATTGCAACTTGTCGACGAAGATCGCCTTCAACTTCAAATTTAGCTACTTCAGCACGAATTAACTCGACAACATCCTCTGAAATTTCAGAAACTTTTGTTGAGTGATCAATTTTTAACGTATCACAAATTGCTTTAGATCGAGTTTCGCCAATACCGAATATTGACTGCAACCCTATTACAATATGTTTGTGTGTTGGAATGTTAATTCCTGCTATTCTAGCCATAATTATCCTTTTACCTTTTACTTCTTAGTCTTAATTTTGAAGTTTTTTTTCGTTCATTAAGATCAAAAAAATTCAAATTTGAAAAACGGGCAATTATACGTTGCACGCTTAACAATGTCAATTGAAATTAGCCTTGTCTTTGTTTATGACGAGGCTCTTTACAAATCACTCTTACAACGCCATTGCGCTTAATGATTTTACAATTATTACAAATTTTTTTAACTGATGCTCTTACTTTCATGATTGCTACCTTTTGTTAATTTAAGCCTGACTTCTTCATTAATGACTCATATTGATTTGACATTAAATGAGATTGGGCTTGCGCGATAAAATCCATCACCACAACGACGATGATTAATAAACTGGTACCGCCAAAGTAAAATGGCACATTCCAGTATAAAATTAAAAATTCAGGCAATAAACAAACTGCTGTAATGTAAATTGCTCCTGAAGCTGTTAAACGAGACATAACTGCATCAATATAATTTGCAGATTGTTTCCCTGGTCGAATTCCTGGTATAAAACCACCAGATTTTCTTAAATTATCTGCCGTATCTTTAGAATCAAAAGTTAGCGCAGTATAGAAGAATGTAAAAAATACAATTGCTAAGCCATAGAACATAACATACAAAGGTTGCCCCGGAGATATGCTTGCAGTAATATCAGCTAACCACCCCAGTCCTTCACTTTGTGAAAACCAACCGCCTAAAGTTGCAGGGAATAAGATAATTGAAGAAGCAAAGATCGGAGGAATAACACCAGCCATATTAATCTTAAGTGGTAAATAAGAACTCTGACCGCCAACCATCTTACGTCCTTGTTGGCGCTTAGCATAATTTACTGTTATTCTTCGCTGTCCTCTTTCCATAAATACAACAAAAGCGGTGACTAATAGAGTCATTGCCAATAATATTACCACAAGAATAACAGTTAACTCACCAGTAGATACTAACGATAAAGTTGATCCAAATGCTGAAGGCAAACCCGAAACAATACCAGCAAAGATAATCATGGAAATACCATTACCGATACCTTTTTCTGTAATTTGCTCACCTAACCACATAAGAAATAAAGTGCCAGTTGTTAATGTAACAACTGTAACCATACTAAAAGTAAACCCAGCTTGAGTAACTAGTGCAACACCACCAGCACTTTGTGACTGTAAAGCAATAGAGATTCCGTAAGATTGGAAAACAGCTAAAACAACTGTACCTAGACGTGTGTATTGTGTAATTTTACGCTTACCTGTTTCACCTTCTTTTTTAAGTTGCTCTAATTTAGGAACAACAGACGTCATTAACGTAACAATAATTGAAGCTGAAATATATGGCATGATGCCAAGGGTAAAAATTGATAAACGCTCTAATGCTCCTCCTGAGAACATATTAAACATATCCAAAATGGTGCCTTGCTGATCTTGCACTAAAGAAGCAAGAGCTGCACTAGAAATAAATGGAATGGTTATATGTGTACCGAGTCTGAAAATAATTAACGCACCCAATAAGAAAAGGATGCGTCTAGATAAGTCTTCAGAAAGGCCTAGAGGTTGAGACATAAATTACTCGTTTACAGAGCCTTTAGCAGCTTCAATAGCAGCTTTTGCACCTTTAGTCGCTTTGATACCAGTAAGAGTTACAGCACGATTAATTTCACCAGATAACATAACTTTAACACGCTTGATATTTTTAGTAATCAAGTTGTGTTGCTTAAGTACATCAACAGTTATTTCTGTTTCTTCAAGATTGTTTATTTCAGATAGTGTTACCTGAGAAGTAATAATAGAAACGCGTGAAGAGAAACCAACTTTAGGTAGACGACGTTGTAACGGCATCTGACCACCTTCAAAACCTACTTTAGTAAATCCACCTGAACGTGACTTTTGACCCTTATGACCACGACCACAAGTTTTACCCCAGCCACAACCGATTCCACGTCCAACTCGTTTTCTACCCTTCTTTTCACCTTCGTTAGGTGCCAATGTATTTAAAAACATTTTCTTAATCCTCTACCTTTAATAAGTAAGAAACCTTGTTGATCATACCTCTTACCGCAGGAGTATCTTCAAGTGTTACTGTATGGTTAATTCTCTTTAATCCTAGGCCTGTTACCGTAGCACGATGTGAAGGCAAACGACCATTAAAACTCTTTAGTAAAGTTACAGTTACTGTTTTATCAGCCATTATGCTTCTCCATTAATTTGTTCAACAGTTTTACCACGTTTTGCAGCAACCATAGATGGTGAAGACATTGAAGTTAAACCCTCTACTGTCGCACGTACTACACTGATTGGGTTACGTGTACCATTGCACTTTGCAAGAATATCATGTACACCTACAGCTTCTAGCACACTACGCATAGGGCCACCAGCAATTACACCCGTACCTTCAGAAGCAGGCTGCATATAAACTTTAGCTGCACCAACATTTGAAGTAATTGAATAATGTAAAGTGCCATTTGTTAATGGTACCGTTTTCATTGCTTTTTTCGCTTTATCCATCGCTTTTTGAATAGCAGCAGGAACTTCACGAGCTTTACCAGTGCCGTATCCAACTTTACCCTTACCATCACCAACAACTACAAGTGCTGAGAAACCAAAGATTCGTCCACCTTTAACCACTTTTACAACACGACGTATATTGACTAATTTTTCAATGTATTCGTTATCGTCGTTATTATTATTTTTCTTATATTCAGCCATTATCTTCGCCTTTTAATATTGTATTAGTCAAAAACTAATTAGAATTCTAACCCGCCGTCTCTAGCAGCATCAGCCAAAGCCTTAATTCGACCATGGTATTTGAAGCCAGAACGATCGAAAGCAACTTTAGTCACTTTAGCTTTCTTAGCGGCTGCAGCAATTGCAGTTCCGATCTGAGTTGCAGCATCAACATTACCGCCATTTTTTAATTTAGCAGCTACTGATGACGCAGAAGCTAATGTTTTAGTACCACAACCGCTGATAACCTGTGCATAGATGTGAGCTGAAGTTTTATGAACACATAAACGTTCAGTGCTATTTTCAGCATGCTTTGCTCTAAATTTAGTTGCTCTTCTTAAGCGAGCTTGTTTTTTGGAAAGTTTCATTTTGAATACCTTATCGTTTATTTCTTTTTAGCTTCTTTACGAACAACATATTCATCCGTATAGCGAACACCTTTGCCTTTATAAGGCTCTGGTGGACGATAAGCTCTAATTTCTGCTGCCACTTGACCAACTTTTTGTTTATCCATACCCTTTACTATAATCTCTGTTTGAGAAGGAGTTTCAACTGTAATCCCTTCTGGCAAAGCATAAACAACAGGATGTGAAAAGCCAAGTGTTAGATCTAGTGATTTACCCATTGCTTTAGCACGGTAACCAACACCGATTAAAGATAGTTTCTTTTCCCAACCGGCAGTTACACCTTGGATTAAGTTAGCAGTATTGGCTCTTGCAGTACCTGCTTGAGCCCAAGCGCTTTTCTCAGCTTTCTTTTCAACTTTAGCAATTGAAAAAGTAATATGATTATCTTCTATGGCGACAACAACACTTGAAATGATATCCATAGACATCTGGCCAAGTTTTCCTTTGACATTCATAGTTGATCCAGAAATTGTTACTTCTGTACCATTTTCGACAGTAATAGGTGATTTTGCTACTCTAGACATACAATCTCTCCAATGTTAGTAAACGCTGCACAAGACTTCACCACCCACATTTTGGGATGTTGCAGCTTGTCCAGTCATTACACCCTTAGGTGTGGAAACAATAACAATACCTAAACCATTCATAACGCTAGGCATTTCTGTGCTTGCGGCATAAACTCTTAGACTTGGCTTAGAGATTCTCTGTAATGTTTCAATTACAGGTTTATTTTCAAAATACTTCAGCTTGATAGTAAGCGTTTTAGCTGCTTTTTCACCATCTACTGAAAATGATTCAATAAAACCCTCTTGTTGCATTACACTTGCAATAGCAGATTTTAAATTTGATGCTGGCATGTTAACTTCTTTCTTCTCAACCATTTGTGCGTTGCGAATGCGAGTTAACATATCAGCTATAGGATCAGACATACTCATATTATTTCTCCTTACCAGCTTGCTTTAGATAAACCTGGAACTTCACCGTTCATAGTGCGTTCTCTAAGTTTAGTTCTAGCCAAACCAAACTTACGGTAAAAACCATGTGGACGACCAGTCAACCCACAACGACTACGTTGACGTGTTGGAGATGCATCACGTGGAAGTGCCTGCAACTTAATTGTTGCCTGGAAACGCTCTTCATCAGAAGAGTGTACACTTTTAATAATTTTCTTTAATTCTAAACGTTTAGCTTTAAACTTTTCAGCTAGCTTTGAACGTTTAAGATCTCTATTTATCATAGACTTTTTAGCCATTTTCCTTATCCTTTAAATGGGAATTTAAACATTGCTAATAGTTTCTTAGCGTCATCATCAGAAGCAGCTGTTGTCGTAATAGCAATATCCATACCACGAGTTCTAGTTACTTTCTCAAAATCAATTTCAGCAAATGTAATTTGCTCTGTGATACCCATATTGTAGTTACCACGTCCATCAAATGAAGTAGGCTTTAGGCCACGGAAGTCACGGATTCGTGGGATTGCAATATTCACAAGTCGATCAAGAAATTCATACATTTTTTCTTTACGAAGAGTGACTTTACAACCAATTGCATTACCTTCTCTGATTTTAAAACTTGCTACAGATTTACGAGCATTACACGTTAATGGCTTCTGACCAGAAATAAGGCCCATTTCTTCTAACGCACTTTGTAGTATTTTTTTATCACCAAGCGCACTTCCAAGACCCATATTAATAGTGATCTTTTCAATTTTTGGTACAGCCATTGGGTTAGAAAGACCTAGCTCTTTTTGTAAAGCAGGTTTAATGACATTTGTATATTCTTCTTGTAATCTAGACACGATTTATTTCCTTAACTTGCTCAAACGATTGAATCGCCGTTTGATTTAAAAAATCTTTCTTTATTGCCATCTTTATCAGTACGTATACCAACTTTGTCAGCTTTATTTGTTGTTGGGTTTAAAATTGCAACATTAGAAATAGCTAACGGCATTTCAGTATCAATGATACCGCCTGTTACACCAGCATTAGGATTAGCTTTAACGTGTTTTTTTGCAATATTTTTACCTTCAACAATCACTTTATTATCTAATACTTTAGTAATTGTACCTGTGGCACCTTTATCTTTACCAGTGGTAATTATTACTTCGTCATTTAATTTAATTTTTTGCATTATAAAACCTCTGGAGCTAACGATACAATCTTCATAAACTGCTTGTTACGTAATTCGCGAGTTACTGGACCAAAGATACGAGTACCTACTGGCTCAAGTTTGGTATTCAATAATACAACTGCATTATTGTCAAAGCGTATACGTGAACCATCAGCGCGACGAACGCCTTGTGCTGTACGTACTACAACAGCATCATACACATCACCTTTTTTAACTTTTCCACGTGGAGATGCTTCTTTAATACTAACTTTGATAACATCACCGATATTCGCGTAACGACGCTTTGAACCGCCTAAAACCTTAATACACATTGCCTTAACACCACCACTATTATCGGCAACACTAAGTTTTGTTTGCATTTGAATCATGTCTTACTCTCTTTAAATTTTGATATTAATCAACTGAAACTGATTTTTCAACCACTTCAAGTAACGCCCAATGTTTAGTCTTTGAAAATGGCTTAGCTTCTACCACTCTCACTGTATCGCCCATTGAACATTCGTTCTTTTCATCATGAGCGTGAACTTTAGTGCTACGCTTGATGTATTTTTTGTATATCGGGTGTCTTACTTTGCGATCGATTTGAACAGCAATTGTTTTATCACGACCAGCGCTTACAACTGTACCCATTAGTACGCGTTCTACTTTATTATCACTCATGCTTGTTTCTCTTTAATAATAGTTTTAACTTGTGCAATAGATCTTTTAGTTTTACCTAATTTTGTTGCATCATCTAATTGTGCACTTTGGTGCTGCATACGCAACTCTAAGTGCTCTTTTAAAAGTGTCATTAATGTTTCATTTAATGTAGAGATATCTTGATCTCTTAATGCTTTAATATCCATTACATTGCCGTCCTTTTAATAACTTTAGTGCTTACTGGTAATTTGGCAGAAGCTAAAGCAAATGCTTCACGAGCTACTGTTTCATCAACACCCTGCATCTCAAATAACATTTGACCTGGTTTGATTTGTGCAACCCAATACTCAACACTACCTTTACCTTTACCCATTCTAACTTCTAATGGTTTTTTTGTAATCGGCTTATCAGGGAATACACGAATCCAAATTTTACCTTGACGCTTTACATGTCGAGTCATTGCACGACGTGCAGATTCAATCTGTCTAGCTGTCATACGACATCTACCTGTAGCTTGAAGCCCAATTTCACCAAAACTAACCTTATGGCCAGCTGCTAGACCGCGGTTACGGCCCTTCATCATTTTTCTAAATTTTGTACGTTTAGGTTGTAACATATCTCAATCCCTATTACTTCTTACCGATTTGATTTGTAGCACCTCGACGAGCAACCTCATCTAATGTACCTTTCTTATGGTCAAGAATTTCACCTTTAAAGATCCACACTTTAATACCAATAACGCCGTATTGAGTGTTAGCACCATAATGTGCATAATCAACATCAGCTCTAAATGTATGTAATGGAACACGACCTTCACGGTACCACTCTGAACGTGCAATTTCAGCACCATTCAAACGACCACCAACCATCACTTTAATACCTTGAGCACCCAAACGTGTTGCATTTCCAAGTACACGTTTAACAGCACGACGATACATAACACGCTTTTCTAATTGTTGAGCAATATTCTCAGCAACTAAACGCGCATCAAGTTCAGGCTTTTTAATTTCTTCAATATTGATGTGAACAGGAATACCCATCATCTTAGATACAGTTGATTTTAACTGTTCGATATCAGCACCCTTCTTACCAATTACAATACCTGGTCGAGCAGTGTGAATTGTAACTTTAGCATTGTTCGCTAAACGTTCAATTTGCACACGACTGACAGAAGCAGCGCTTAATTTCTCGAATAAGAAATCTCTAACTTCAATATCAGATAATAAAAATTTTGAGTAGTCTTGAGAATTGGCATACCATTTTGAATCCCAATCTTTGACAATACCTAATCTAATACCTTTTGGATTTACTTTTTGACCCATAACTTAACCTGCGCTTACGCCAACTGTAATGTGGCTTGATCTTTTTAAAATTCTATTTGCACGACCTTTTGCTCTCGGTCGAATTCTCTTCATTGTTGAACCTTCATCAACATAAATGCTGCTCACTTTCAAGGTATCAATATCCATGCCATCATTGTGCTCAGCATTAGAGATAGCTGAATTAAGTACTTTTTTAACTAGTACTGCTGCACCCTTATTACTAAAAGATAGAATGTTTAACGCTTCCTCTACGGATTTTTGACGTATTTGATCAGCGACCAATCTAACTTTAAAAGATGATCCCTTTGCATATTTATGTACTGCTTTAACTTCTTTCATGTCATTCACCTTTAATTACTTGCGATCGCCAGAGTGGCCATTAAACGTTCTAGTTAGTGCAAATTCACCTAACTTATGTCCAATCATCTCTTCAGTAATAGCAACTGGAACATGTGCTCTGCCGTTATGAACAGCAATTGTTAAACCAATCATCTCAGGTACGATTACTGAGCGACGTGACCAAGTTTTAATTGGTTTTCTGTCGTTGTTATCTTGAGCTGTTAATACTTTCTTAATTAAATGCTCGTCAACAAATGGTCCTTTTCTTAATGATCTAGCCATGATTAACCCTTATTTCTACGACGTACGATAAGCTTATCAGTACGTTTATTACTACGTGTCTTGTAACCTTTAGTAGGTGTACCCCAAGGAGAAACTGGATGACGACCACCACTTGTTTTACCTTCACCACCACCATGTGGGTGATCAACAGGATTCATTACTACACCACGAACGGTTGGTCTAACACCTCTCCAGCGAGTTGCACCCGCTTTACCTAATTTTCTCAAACTGTGCTCAGATTTAGATACTTCACCGATAGTCGCACGACACTCAGCTAAAACCTTACGCACTTCACCAGAACGTAATCTTAACGTCACATAGTTACCTTCTTTAGCAATAAGTTGAGCAGAAGTACCTGCACTACGTGCAATTTGTGCACCTTTTTTAGGTTGAAGTTCAATACAATGAACAACACTACCTAAAGGAATATTAGCTAAAGGCATAACATTACCTGTTTGAATTGCAACTGTAGTACCTGAAACAACAGTATCACCAGTTTTTAAACCTTTAGGAGCAATAATGTAACGACGCTCACCATCAGCATATAAAACTAATGCGATATTTGCACTACGATTTGGATCGTATTCAAGACGTTCAACACGTGCAGTTATCTCATCTTTATTACGTTTAAAATCAATAATACGGTAACGACGCTTATGACCACCACCTTTATGACGTGTCGTAATGCGTCCTGCATTATTACGACCATTAATTCTATTTTTGCTTTCAGTTAACGGTGCATAAGGTGCACCTGTATGTAAATCTTTATCTACAATACTAACAACAAATCTTCTACCTGGTGAGGTTGGTTTTCTTTTAATTACTTGTGCCATAATAAAATCTCTTTAAGATGCGCTAACGTCAATCATTTGGCCTTCAGACACTTTTACCATTGCCTTTTTCCAATTAACACGACGACCAATTTTGCCTTTAAATACTTTCTTTTTGCCTTTAACTACAGATGTTGTAACGTTTACAACATTAACAC
This sequence comes from Candidatus Thioglobus sp., assembly GCF_029243085.1. Taxonomy (GTDB): domain Bacteria; phylum Pseudomonadota; class Gammaproteobacteria; order PS1; family Pseudothioglobaceae; genus Thioglobus_A. The sequence continues at coordinate 12,458 of NZ_JAQWSS010000027.1, forward strand.
CAAATAATAGTTCAACAGCAGCCTTTATTTCCTTTTTGTTACTATCAACACGCACTTTAAAAGCATACTGGTTGTTAGCTGACAACATAGCAGTCTTTTCAGATACCAAAGGTGCTAATAAGGTTTTTAATACTCTTTCTTGATTCATAACATTGCCTCAATTCTCTTTAATGCAGCTTCAGTAACAACAACATTTTGGTAGCCAATTAGACTAACAGGATCAATGCTTTGCGTATCACAAACACCGACATGATATAGGTTACGAGAAGACAAATATAAATTTTCATCCAATTCATCAGTCATTAGTAAGGCATCTGTAATATTTAGGGTTTTAAGAAGCGCAGTAACATTTTTCGTTTTTGCTTCTGAAACATCAAATTCGTTAACAACCTTTAAACGATCAGTACGAGCAAGTTCAGAAAAAATAACTGAGATAGCTCCTTTATACATTTTTTTATTAACTTTTTGAGCATAACTACGTGGCTGGGCAGCAAATGTAACGCCACCTGAACGCCAAATAGGGCCACGAGTAGTACCCGCACGAGCTCGACCAGTGCCTTTCTGGTTCCATGGCTTTTTACCACCACCACTGACTGCAGCTCGGTTTTTTTGAGCTTTAGAGCCCTGACGACCACCAGCCATATAAGCTGTAGTTATCTGGTGTACCAATGACTGATTATAATCTCTTGCAAAAATAGTATCAGCTACTTCAGTAGTAGTTGACTTATTTGTGCTTATATTTAATACATTTAATTTCATCTTAAAACCTTACGCTTCTTCAGAATCAGCAGACTCAGAAGTCGCATTTTCTTGGATATTCTTAGTTACTTGAACGTTAACCTTGTCTTTCTTAGGTGACAACGAAACTTTAACAAAACCAGTCTTAGCACCAGGAATCGAGCCTTTAACTAAAATTACGCCTTTGTCGCTATCAACCTTTACGATTTCTAGACATTCCTGAGTAACTTGCTCATCACCCATGTGACCAGCCATCTTTTTACCTTTAAATACTCTACCTGGCTCTTGACACTGACCTGTAGAGCCAATTGCTCTATGAGAGATAGAGTTACCGTGAGTAGCATCTTGCATAGAGAAATTATGACGCTTAACACCACCTTGAAAACCTTTACCTTTAGATTGGCCTGTTACATCAACATAATGTCCGGCACCAAACATAGTCAAATCAAAACTAGTTATATTGGCAATAGAATCAGCGTCTGCTCTAAATTCCCAAAGACCTAAGCCAATTTCTTGAGACGCTTTAGCGTAATGACCTTTGATAGCAGCAGGTACTCGACGTACCTTTGCTTCGCCTTTTTTATTAACTTTTGCACCTGTTGTTACTTGTACAGCACTATAGCCATCAACTTCAAGTGTTCTTGTTTGAACAACACGATTAGGTTCAATTTTTATAACACTAACCGGCGTG
>NZ_JAQWSS010000050.1 GCF_029243085.1 Candidatus Thioglobus sp.
AATAAATTTCCATACGGATGATCTATTAACTGCTTGTTTTTCTGACTAACAGCAAATAAGTCTTGCTGACTCTCATCTGGCGTTAAATTACCCAACATTACACCACCCTTATAAAAACCATAGCCTGGTTCATAAATTTGCTTAAGCAGCTTGGCACACAAGGGAATTAGTAAATTTTCATCACTAATAGGTGTACTCATACCCATGGTTTTGGATAAATTAATACACTCAACACCTTTTTTAAAAGGGTTGGTATAAATAAACACGCTCATTGAAGTTGCTGCTAAAGATTGCTGGTTAAGCTTATTAACAGCTTTTCTAGTTAAGCTGGTTAATGCTTGGTTAATTTCATCAAAATCACTTAAATCTAGCCCAAAAGAGCGTGAAGAGACGATTTGCTTTCTAGCAGGTGCAATTTCCTCTAACGCCAAACAAGAGTGCCCATACAGCTCACGGTAGATACGCTTTCCATTGACGCCTAATAAGGTTTCAATAATGCCAATATCAGCTTGATAAAAATCATACGCACTATGAATACCAACTTGCTTAAGCTTTTGCGCAGATTTACGCCCTATGCCCCATACATCGCCTACCTCAACAGAGTCTAGCAACTTTTTAAAACGATGATCAGGCAAAGCATCAATATCAAACACCCCGTTAAACCTTGGGTAAATTTTAGCAATCCGATTGGCCAACTTGGCCAAAACTTTAGTACTGCCCATACCCACGCAAACAGGAATACCTGTCCAGGATTTAACTTGGTTTTTAAGCGCTTGCATGTGTGTGTTTAGATTAACCATTAAGCCTGATAAATCTAAGAAACTTTCATCGATTGAGTACACTTCTTGCACGGGGGAATATTGGCTGATAACCTTCATCACTCGTGATGACATATCGCCATACAAAGGATAGTTTGAGGATTTAACCACCACTGATCTCTCAATAATCAAATCTTTCACTTGATAATACGGTACACCCATCTTGATTCCGAGTGATTTAGCCTCATTCGAGCGTGCAATCACACAGCCGTCGTTATTACTCAAAACCACAATAGGCTCGCGCTCTAATTTTGGATCAAACACGCGCTCACACGAGGCATAAAAATTATTGCAATCTACCAATGCAAATTTTTGCTGATTCAACTTAGGCATACTGATGAATAACCGATGTCACCACACCCCAAATAATCAGCTCATTGCCTTCACGAATTTCAATATCTTCAAACTCTGGATTTTCTGCTTTTAAAGTAATCTTGCCTTTATATTTATGCAGGCGCTTAACGGTAAACTCACCATCCACCACAGCAATAACAATCTTACTACTTTTAGCAGGCAGGGATTTATCCACCACCAAAATATCTCCAGGGTGGATACCTGCATTTAGCATTGATTCACCTTGTGCACGTACAAAAAAAGTAGCCTCTTGATGGTGAATCAAGTGCTTGTTTAAATCAAGCCGATCTTCTAGGTGATCATCCGCAGGAGAAGGAAAACCCGCCTGCACACGTGAAGAAAAAATAGGAATGGATAAACTCGGCGCATTAAAATCTGGCTCAAGCACTTCCACATCAGACTTGAGCTGAGATTTATAAACATCCAGAGTAGATTTAACTTGGCCTACCAGGCTAACTGGCACACGCATTACTTTAGTATCTTCTTTAAATTTACCCGAGTTCTTTTTACGCCCAGCGCCCGTTCTGGCGCCGCCATGAGTTTGTGTTGTTGTGTTCATTTGAATATTGTAACATTATTCAAATGAATAAAAAATCTATTTAAATATCATCTTAATAACAAGACTTATCTAGCAGATACTTTTAATTCACAATAAGGCTTAAAATATCAATCATGGATATATTTAATTTTGCCTACGCAATCATTGGTGTTTTAATTGGCATGGCAGTTGAGCCCGTAGGCAGGTTTGCCATTCAAGGACCTACTGGCGCACCTCAATGGACTTGGAACAAAATCAGTAGAGCGGTAGTTGCAGCAGTGATGTGGGGTTTTATTATATTCTCCGCTACGTTTGGATTTGAATACATCTTATACGCAGTGCTAGAGATAACTATTGGTGTTTTTATTTCTTACTATTTGGTGCGTAAGTAAAAATACCGCCATTAAACAATGCAATACATCCAATATTCACTCCAATCCTTTCTGCTATCAATAAAACCCTGATTCTACTTGCAATAAGGACAATACATCCTTTGCAATCATTAACCAGCCTATTCAAACAAATCTCTTTGTGGACTAAAGCCTTAAGCAATATGCCTATGCTTTTTCATTTCCCTGGTCAAATTTAGCCTTCATGGTAGGGTTTCCATGCGTTAACTTTTTAATGGTTAAGTCATCCGCTTTATTATTAGCCAAGCGCAGGTTGTTTTCTGACGATAATAGCGCATCTTTGGTTTTTTGGAGATGACTAATGGTTTTATCAATTTCATCAATCGCTGTTTTAAATTTACGACTGGCTAAATCATAGTTTTTGGCAAAACCTTTCTTAAACGTATCCATTTTTTCTTCAAAATTAGTAATGTCTACATTTTGATTTCTCATCAAATTTAACTCTGCTTTATATTCCATAGAATTCATCGCAGCGTTTCTAAGCAGTGTGATAATAGGTATAAAGAATTGAGGGCGAACTACATACATCTTATTAAACTTGTGTGACACATCAACGATACCCGTATTGTAAAGCTCATTATCTGATTCTAAAAGAGACACCAATACCGCATATTCACAACCCTTTTCCTGACGATCTTTATCTAATTTAGCAAAAAAATCCTCATTTCTCTTTTTGGTTGCAGTCTCATCATTCTCATTTTTCATTTCAAACATAATTGAAATGATTTCATTGCCCGCCTCATCAGTTTCTTTATAGATATAGTCACCCTTGGTGCCACCTTTTGAATCGTTATCTTTTTCAAAATAAGCATGCTGAAACGCAGTTGCTCGAAGTTTATTAAATTCGATTTCACAATGTTGTTCTAATGTTTCACCCACCATTTTTGTTGAAAGCTTTTGCTTAAAGTCTTTCAGACGATTAATTTCATCGTCTTTCATTTTTATAGTTTCATTTTTAACAACTAACTGATTCGTATATTTATCCTTAATTGAAATCTCAAGCGATTCTTTTTCTGCCTCTTTTATTTTTAAATCATTAGTTAGGTTATCACGCTCTTTTTCTATTGCTTTAACAGCTTCTGAAACTTCAAGTTTTTTCTCTATCTCTGCATTCTGAACTTTAGATTTAATTTCAGAGATTTCCACCTCTTTTTGCGCTAATTGCTTAGCTAGCTCAGCATCACTTTTAGATTTTAACTCAGTGAGTTGCTGGTCTTTTTGCGCCAACTGTTCTTGTAATGAATTTTTAATATTAGCCTTTGCAAGTTCAACTGCAGCATTCTTTTCATTCTCTGCAAGAGCTAGTCGACTTGACAGCTCTTCTTCAAACTGATGGTCACGAACTTGTTTAAGAATATCAGCAAAGCCAGCTTCATCTACTTTAAAGGCCTTTTCGCAATTTGGACAAATAATTTCATTCATTTTTTATTCTTTTCCTTCTATCTTTTGATACTGTATAGATTTTCACAATAACTTTGATTGGATTAAAAGTTATGATTATCCTAAGCAGTGGTTGAAGCTACATGTAGTTTGAATGTAGAATTGATGAACTGCTAATTACTGTAGCCAATATTTACCCGAAGAATAGATTTTGCCACTTGGGTGTTCAGTATGGCCAAATGGATGCAAAGGCAAGTGAACGAATCGTTGTAACAATTCATCGTCCTCATACCAAGAAAAGTCGTTATTTTCTAGGGCAGCTTTCGCTTGATCTTCTGAGAAGAAATTCATCTTATCAAAAATTCGGCTGTCATCCATAAAGAAAATAACCTCAAAACGATTGTTGTTTGGGATGATAACAGCCCAGTTATGCTCGCCCATACCGATTACTTTACACCAATAACTCTCAGCGGTGATTGGCGAGCTTGCAAAAGGTGGCCTTGGTGGCGTAATGTCATCCGCCATGGCGATTTTTTCACGCATGTCGAGGTCTTTATAATCATCCTGAATAAGATGATCTATTGCTGCAGCTGAAGACTCAAACTGAAGAGTTTCATAAACGCCAAATACATTGTCTATCAAGCTAACACTACAAGGGTTATCAGTATTGTCAGCATGCTCAATATATGCCCAAGCGATATTCGCATTGGGAGATTGGGCTTTTTTGTAGAAGAATTGTTTTTGTTCTAAATTTAATTGATCAGTCATATTTGTAGGGCTGTTAACAACAGCCGGTGTCTGGTTTGCAAGAATCTTGCTTAGGTTTCATCTCTGGTACACAACAAGCGCTTTCAGAACTCTCTTGGCTCTCTTCATGGAAAAAATTCGCCTCATCCATGGTGTGGTAAGTTTCCCAAGCGATGCCGCTTGGATCTTGTATCCAGCTTTTGTCAGATTTTGAGTAGCAACAAACCGCTTGCCCATCATCAAATGTGTCTATGTCAGCTGTGTTGATTCTGTCTCTTAAAGCTTGCATTTCATCTTCATTCTCGGCTTGGATACCTATGTGGTCGATACCCACAGCAGCACCTCTTGCAGAAATAGCAAAATTGACCGATGGATCATCAAGCATCCATTTGGCATAATCAGTTTTTAATTTAGTTGGCTGTGAACCAAACAAAGATGAATAAAATTTAATGGATTCTTCAAGGTTTTCAACCGAGATATGGACGTGCATTTTTGACATAATTTTCCTCGTATTATTAACCAGCAAGCAAACTAAGAAATATTTTAATTAAATCCAGCCTGCTGGGGTTTTATTTCCCTGGTAAAAATTAAACAAATAATTGGATAAATTACTCAGGCAATTCAATATATTGCACCTCACTTTTCCATGGGCGATCTTTATCTATCTTTGGAGGTCTCATGTGCAATACATTAATTGCTTTTTCTCTAACCTCTTCACCACTGATAGAACTAGACATATTGAGCAATAATTGCTTATTATGTGCCAATAGATCGTTATATTCTTTTAGTACTTTGCCGTTTTTTATATACAGTTCTCTTAATTCATGATGCCAACTAATGGTTTGCAAGCTCAGCATAACAATGCTGAACAATAACAAGATGTTTACTTTTGTTTGGGTGATTTTTATCATGAATTTTTAACCAAATTGGCAGTTACTACATATCTCAATGGCCCGCCTGCAATTGCGGCATTAAACGGATAACAGGTGACTAACTTAAGCTCTGATGTTCCGTTGTTAATATCAATATCAATTTTATCAGAATCAATAATTTTGATATCGCTTACTTGATAATGATAATTATCTTGAGAATAGATTGAATCTACTTCAAGACGATCGCCTAAAGCGATATTTTCTAAAAAATTAAAGTGGGTGTCTCGATGGGCAGAAATGAGTGTAGTACCCCTATTGCCTGGATGGTTTGATTGAATATTGCGTCCAGGCCCAAACGCTAAGACATTGCCCGTATCTCCCTCAAGTACGATTAAATCTTGATTATGCTTGGCTGATTTAAGCCGCATCACGGGATGAGAGTCCATCCAATTCCAAGGTTTGACTTGAAAGCTAGTTTTATTAGCAACATTCCAGGCTGATTGGATCATGTATTGGGCTACCTCTGCTTTAATGGGTATGTAGGCACCATAGGCAAAGGCACTCAACCCAATAATTGCTAGTAATGCTGATCTATTCATCATGCCGCCTTGCGACGAGTCACAACTGATAATAGAATAATAAACAAACCTAGTATCATCCATAATTGTGAATTGGTGGCTGTTTTGGCGGCCTTTACTTTGTTGGCCACGGTTTTCGTGACATTGGTTTGACTACCTGGTTTGGTTGGGGTGATATCAACGGCAACAAGCGAGGTAAACTTAGATACTAAATGATGATCTAGGGCTAGATTGGTTATATCTGCTTGAATTTTATCTCGATCAATACGGCGATATTGCGTGTGGTATTCATGCATCATTTGCTCAATTTTACGTCTAGCCCATGCTACATCAATACCTGTTGTGTTATTGCTGGCTGTTATTGGCACCTCCTTAGTAAATACGCCATTAGCTGTATTGCCACTAATACTAAGTTTATTAGGAATGGCGTTGAGTTTAAAGACGGCGGTAATCACCTCGCCTTTATATAGGTCGGAAACTGCACCTAGCGCTTGCTCGGCATGGATGTTCATTGGGAAATTAATGTGAATGTTGGTCATTGCTGGAGATTCTAACTTGGCAAACAGCGCTAGCATTTTGTCTTTGACCTCGACAATATCGCCAATGAAAGTATAGGCACCTTTGCCGTATTCAGCTAGGGTTGTCATCAAGTGTGCATTCGGTGCAGAACCAATGCCAATGGTGAACAATCTGTCGTTGTCGATATGTTGATGCACTGTGCGAAATATCTCAGCTTCATTACCTACTTGTCCATCGGTTAGAAAAACGATTTGACGTAAGTAGTCATCTGCGTGAGAATCTCTCGAATTTAAAGCAAATTTGATCGCCTCAAGGGGTTCAGTGCCGCCACTAGCATCTAAGTTATTGGCAAAACGAATACCGTGTTTTTTATTCATCTTAATAGCTGGCATGGCGCTATCAAACAAGGGATCAAAGCCTGAGTCAAAATCAATAATATTGAATCTGTCAGTTGGCTTAAGTCTATGAATGGCTTGCACCAAGGCTTTAGATGCTTGAGCCATAGAAGCACCCATCATTGAACCGGAAGAGTCAATAACAAAGATCAGCTCTCTTGGCGTGTTAAATTGTTTAAAGGCTTTGTCTGCTGGCGGGGTTGCCATGAGCATGAGGTAATGGTCATCACCCTGTTGCTGGGTAAATAGAGCCAGCTCAGGGGTTAATGCATTATCAGCTTGCCAAACAAGTTCAAAATCACGATTTGCTTGGTTATTCCCCTTGGTGTTATCTAGAGTGATGTGCTTTGTTAAGGGGTCGATATCAACCACGCTAATGTCATGATAGCTGGCATTAACACTAGCCGTATTAAAACCTGCTTTTAGATTAATTGCGATGCTGATTGGTCTATCAACATTTGGGCTAATAGGTGGGCTGATTTTGACTGCATCTTTAACTCGATGAGTGTTTGAACGCATGCTGATATTGTCTTTGGGTGTGGCAATAGGCTGGCCAGGAATATATCTTTGCCCAATGGTCATTGGAAATCTAATCGAGAATTTGTCTTGATCAATCTTAACGGCTTGTTGATACTCAATAGCAATTTTGATGGTTTCTCCTGGGCCGATATTAGCCACGTTAGTGGTAAAGATATTTGGGCGCTGTTGTTCAATAAGTGACGCTTTTTTGCCTGCTTGTTTGGCTTGATTGTAAATTTTCTTGGCTTCTTTGCGTTCTTTTATTTGCCCTTGTATGGTGCGATTACCCACATACATGGTTAAGTGATCAACAGCTGAATCTACTGGTAGAGGAAATACATAAACACCTTCTACCCAATCGTTAGATGGATTGGTAAAGCTTTGCTCTAGTTTAACCCTAGTGATCGTACCAGTAATATCCATTTGCACTTTGGTATCTAGAGCCATTTGGGTCAATGCAGAGTTATCAGCCAATGTATAGATAATTGAACCGGATTTAACAGTATTAATAGGATTGGTTGTTGATGAAGAAGCCACTGCTTGAGTTGGCTTTTGTGCAAATGAGATATCAGCACGGATAAAATGAGAATAAGACAGACTAATCAGTGCAATCAGTGTGGCCATAATTCCCAGGGGTTTGAAATACGCCATAACAACTTTCCGTTTAATTAAAAGTCATCATTATCTAAAGCGAAGATGAAGTTGAACTGTGGTTTGTGTGTTTTGTTAATGAAGATATAAAAAAGACCGCATCAGCGGCCTTTTGTTTATTAATAATGAATAAAAACTATTGTTTCCATTCAGTACATTTAATGTCTTCTTCTACGTTACCGAATCGATCAGATTGGCGCTTAGTTGTACAATGTCTTTCTTTTGGTTCAATGTAGACTTTTTTAATTACATCTCTGTCAATGTATACGATTTTTTCTACGATTCTATCAACAGGAACTTCTTTAATCACTTCTACGATTTTCTCAACCGGTACTTCGACAGTTTTAATGATTGTTTCAGGCTTTTCACAAATTCTGTCTTTTAATTCTTCAACTTGTCCAACAGTCCATTTTTGTGTATCTCTAGGTAGTTCAGAAATATAATTAATACTGTCGATTAGAATACGGAAGCCATCATCCACCGCAGCGCCAACCGTTGAGCCTAAATGCTCAAGGTTTTTAAATCCTTCTGGGTTTTCTGTATTTGCTATAGCTGTTGTACTTAAAGTTGCTGCCATTGATGCGGCTAATAAATATTTTTTCATGATTTACTCCGGTTAAATTTGTTGGGTTATTATAAAGACCAAAACGCTCTATTTAGATTAAGATTGTTTAGATATATTAGCTTTATGTAATGATTGTGCTTTGGCGCTTTGATACCAAGCTTGCGCTTGTCTTAATTGCTGTTCACTGATATCCATATCCATTATTCTGAATAGTTTTACTGTACTGTTTGATTTAGTTTTGATAGGTTTCATATTTTCTCGCCGTAACCACGTAATTTAACGTATTGTCTTTAGTAAAGCCATCAAATGGCCAAGGTGTCACAAGTTTTAGCTCATCAATATCAGTTACTTCAATGGAGTCTTTAGCTATATCAATAATACTAACGTCAAGCACGCAATATTGATACTCCATGCCCATTTGATCGCTCAAAATAATCTGATCATTCAGATTGATGTTTTGTAGAAAAACAAAATGATGGTTAGCATGAATGACTACCGTGCCACAATCACCTGGAAGATAGCTGTCAGGCGACCTTCCAGGGCCAAAAATCAGTGTATCTTCAGCATTCCCTTCTAACACAACAAACTCTTGGTTATGTGCAGGTGCGCTTAGTTGAAATACAGGGAATACATTTGATTGTGACCAATGTTTTTGTTTGACATTTTTTCTCATTAGTTTTCCTTAAATAAAAAACTACTACTAAAAACAAAGAGGAGGATTTTTAGCAGTAGTGGTTACCTCAACTATTAACAAGGGAGAGAGTAATAGTTGGTTGAGGTTCGTTAAAATTCTATAGTGTGTACATCTTATTATCTCGATTGCCACTTGCCCTACCCACGCCTATGCCAATAGCTAACCCTAAAAACAAGGTAATGGCACTGATTATGGTTAAAAAGTCAGTGGTGTGTAATGAGCTGTTGGTGGCTTTTAGCATTGACACCTGATCCGTTAGATCGGTATTAACCTGATCTAATTTAAACAATTTATTTTGCAACTTGTTAAGCTCTAGTGACTGTGTATTGTTATTTTGTATTTCAACATTAAGTCTTGAGATTTCCACTTCATGAGTCTTAATTTGTTGCTTTAATTCTGTGGCCGCTTGATGCTGACTTTTATTAACTTTTTCAGCGCTATTTAGCTCTGATTGCAACTTCTTAGCCAATGTGTTAACTGGTTTTTTGTCAGTCAAATATCTGGAAATAATCCAACCTTGTTTGTTATCATGCTTAATATGACTCCAACCATTAGCTTGCTTTTCAATCAAGGTGACTGGGGTGTTAATATGAAGATGATCAATAATATTGTTTTTAGCAATTACATCATCAGCGCGCATTGGTATTTTGACTTGATCGCCTACATAAACAGTAGTTTGAGCTACAACACCAGTTGATAACAACATAACTAGGAGAAAGTTTCGCATATCTAAGATCCAATTAACTAAAAACAATGGGCACAGTGTAGAGCTTAAAAATGAATCTATGATGTTTTAAAAATGTAGAGTTTATGAATTTTGAATGAAGTTGCTTTTAAACTACTTATTTATAATTTACAATACACCCCATCTGAACAACACAGCACCCCATCATGCCTAATATTCTCCTAGTTGAAGACTATGAAATCACTGCTGAAGGTATTATTTTCGCATTAGAAAATGATTATGAATCATTTAATGTACACTGGAGTGCGAATGGCAATGATGCACTTGAGCATTTTAATAACAATGATATAGATTTAATCTTATTAGATATTGGTCTGCCTGATATAAATGGCTTTGATGTATTGCGCAAAATCAGAAAAATCTCAGAGGTTCCCGTTATTATTATTACTGCTAGAGACGCAGAGTCTGACATTGTTTTAGGCCTTGAAGGTTTAGGTGCAGATGATTACGTAACCAAACCACTGAGCCCTAGGGTTCTAGTTGCAAGAGTCAAAGTGCAATTAAGACGGGCTGCCATTCAACTTGGCACCTCAATTACCAACACCCTAGAAACTCCTACAACAAAAAAAGTATTTGAAATCAATAAAGATTTACATCAAATTCTTCTACAAGGGCAGGTTGTAGGGTTAACCCGGGCAGAATGCAAAATATTAATGCATATGGTAGAACACCCAAATCGAGTTCATTCAAAGGAGCATCTACTCAACATTATGCATGATCGGCCAACAGGTGCTCTTGAAAATACTATTGTGACACATATCAAGCATATTCGTACAGCGCTCAATAAAATTGATTCTGACAATGAATATATTGAAACCAATCGTGGCCTTGGATACTCTCTAATATTATGAAACTAACCATTGGCGTTAAGCTGTTTATTGCCTACTTCGTTATTACCAGTAGCATTGTTTGGATTGTCACTGACAAGGTGTTGCTACGTGTTACCAAGGGGATTGACGAAGCAGCTGAAGATGTCATGATTGATACCTCTAATTTATTGGCTCAGATCATTGGTGGTGATATCAAAAACAATACGCTTGATGTTGATCATGCAGGCAATTTAATTAGCACATATTTAGATCGAGAATTAAATGCTGATATTTATTCAGTGACTAAGAAAAATCCAAATCTGCAAGTTTATATAACCAATCAAGATGGAATTGTTATTTATGATTCAACTGGCATTCGAAAAGGTAAGGATTACTCCCAGTGGAATGATGTGCATGACACTCTTCAGGGTAAATATGGCCGACGTTCAAGTGCATTTAACCCCGATATAGCAAACCCTAGCTCAGATCAAAAGGCTATGTATGTCGCTGCACCCATTTATCATCAAAATGAAATATTTGGTGTTTTAACGGTTGTTAAGCCAACTGCTGACTTAAAACCCTACATTATCGAACAAAAAAAACACATTGAAGAATACGCCATTTATTTATTTTTAATTTCCTTATTGTTTGGTGCTGGCGCAAGCTATGCTGTGTCTCGTGGCACTAGAAAACTCGTTAAATATACCACTGCCCTCTCTAAAGGAGAGAATGTAATTGCTCCTAAAATTCGCCAAATAGAGTTTTCAGAACTATCTCAAGCAATTGAAAAACTCCGTGTTGACCTAGAAGGTAGAGAATATGTAGAAGAGTACATTAACACCATGGCGCATGAGCTCAGAACTCCAATTACCGGCATTAAGGCCACTGCCGAAAACTTATTTATGCCGATGAGCAGCTCCCAGCGTGAACGCTTTGTTAACAATATTCTCAAAGCGAATACAAAAATGGAATTATTAGTCAATCGATTGCTTAATTTGTCACGAATTGAGCGTAGAGATCAGCTAGAAAATGTAGAGAAAATCAATGTCAAGGAGCTGATTAAAGATGTACTTCAGTCGCCTACCCGAAAAAGCAATATTGCTAGAAGAGGCATCAACATTGAATACAGTGTTGAGCGTGAATTTACCATTAAGGCAGAAAAACTATTGGCTGAACAAGCCTTGTCAAATATTGTTGACAACGCAATTGATTTCACTCCAGTAAACTCAACGATTAGTATTAAAGTCAGTGAATCAAATACACATGTTAATATCCAAGTGCAAGATCAAGGAGTAGGCGTCCCAGAACATGCTAGAAGACAAATATTTAGACGGTTCTTCTCATCTGCAAGACCTGACACAGGCAAGCAAGGAAATGGACTAGGACTCAGATTTGTAAAAAAAATCATGAGTCTTCATAACGGTAAGGTTAGCTTAAGAAATCGCTTTATGGAAGATGGTGCTGTCGCTACCTTGAAATTCCCTATTAGATAAAAAACCCGCTAAATGCGGGCTTTATTTACTGACTAGCAGTTAATAGCAAACTATTTGCCTTCTTTAGCTTTGTCTCTGTCATCCCAATAGTTAGCTTTATTTTTCAATATCCAGCGAACACCGCCTTTTGGATCTTCAACATCGCCCTTATATCTTGGAATTAAATGCACATGCAAGTGCTTAATACTTTGCCCGGCCATTTCACCATTGTTAACGCCAATATTATAAGCATCGGGCTTAAATTCTTCATCAAGAATTAGCTTTGCCTTTTGCACAGCAACGCCAATTGCCAACAATTCTGCCTCTGTTGCTTCGAAATAGGTTGCAAAATGGCGCTTAGGGATAACTAGAGTGTGTCCAGGAGAAGCTGGAAAATTATCAATAAAAGTAATTGTTAGATCGCATTCGCCAATAACTCTTTCTTGGTTTCTTAATTCACAAAATAAACACTCTGTACTCATGTTACTGCCCTGTATTAAAGATAGATAATTTGGACGGATATTTTACCTCAATCAACTGTCTCTCATTTGCAGGCTTTTTAGAGTTGTTTCTTTCAGGCACAAAAAAGCCGGCGTATAGCCGGCTCTTAAAAAACTACTAAAAGTTACTCGGTCGCTGCTGCTGGAGTTTCACTTGTTTCGGCTGTGGTAGGAATAGCTTGGTTATAGCCATAGTTCCATGGCGCGCTGTTCATGTTCATAGGGCCAAACGAATTTGAACCTGTATCCATTTTAAATGGCGAAGTGCTAGTGCCAAAATTAAATGGCTGACCATTAGCGCCCTTATTAAATGGACTCATGTTTGAATCCATTTTCATTGGACCAAAATTGTTTCCACCATTCCAAGGCGCATTATTAAAGTTACTACCATTCATTGGCATGTTTTGACCCCAGTTACTGTTATTCATTGGCATGTTTTGACCCCAGTTACCTTTATTCATTGGCATATTCTGACCCCAAGAATTATTGCTCCATGGGCCATTATTCATATTGCCAAAATTGCCGCCATTGCTCCAAGGAGTGCTGCTACCAAAGTTCATTGGGTCATTACTATTCCAGTTATTGCTAAATGCAGAAGCGCTTAATGCCACTGTCATTAATGTTGTTACGATGATTTTTTTCATATTTTTCCCCTTGTTGTTATTTGGTTTGTGTTGTTGGTGTATTTGTATAGTTCCATGGGCCGTTGTTCATAGGTCCAAATGAATTGTTGCGGAAGTTAAAAGGTTGTGAGTTACCCCAAGGGCCTTGGTTCCAATTACGATTCTGCCATGGGTTGTTATTATTACTCCATGGACCACGATTGTTGAAATTTTTGTTATTCCAAGGTCCACGATTATTGAAAGTTTTATTATCCCAAGGTGTATTGTTGCCAATATCAAACTCATCCATCATATCATCCATTTCCTCACCAAACCAGTCCGGTGTCATCATTGAATACGGGTTATGGGCAATAATGCCATTATTAACATTATTGTTAGCATTATTCCAACCGTTATTACCCCATGGGCCATTGCCAAAACCTGCTGATGCGTTTAACGCCACTACCATTAGTGACGCTGTGATGATTTTCTTCATACCCTTTCCTCTCCCTTTTTTTATTTAATAATAGATTCAATTATAAACCACTTATTCATTTCTAATAGACGAAAAAAAACCAGCAAATAATGCTGGCTTTTCTTACAAACTAACTAAAACTTACTTAGTTGGTGCAACTGGTGCTGTAGGCGCCTGAGTGTTGTTCCAAGGGTTGTTAAAGTTGTTGTATGGGTTGTAACCGTTAAAGTTGTTGTTGTTCCAACCATTCTTATCGTTGTTGAATTCATCATCAAACTCATCTACCATGTTTGACATTTCTTCCATGTACCAACGTGGATCCCAGTAGTCGTATGGGTTGTAACCAAACATACCGTTATCTTCTTGGTAACCATTGTTGTTGTAGCTGTTGTTCCATGGCATGTCGTTGCTGTTAAAAAACGCGTTTGCGCTTAAAGAAGCCGCAACTAATGCGATTGCTAAAAGTTTTTTCATTGTTTTATCTCCATATCTAAAATTATTTAAGAAACTATATTATAACATGATAATATAATTTTGCAAGTGAATTATGAATTAAAATCCATAGCCATACGGACTTTTAGGCTCTTTAAAGTAATAATTGGCTGGATAAGGATTCGGTAAATCAGCCGGTTGTGACATACCCCTATCATTTGGATTAGCAAAAGACATGGCAGCAGGTGTCATGTAAGTGGGTGCTGGCATTTGTTTTGATTCGGCTTGATAAGCTTGATCAGGTGTTGGCATTTGCGCCATATTGAATTGGGACGCCCCCACATTAAATGGACGATTGTCATAAGGGTAGCCATAATTATTAGTACGTTTATTACTAAACATATTGTTATCTTTAACTTTTTCCATCCAAAACATGGGTGTCCAAATTGGCCAATCATTGTTTTGGTAATCAGACCCGTAGCTATTAAAATCTAAAAAAGCTTGTGCATTTAAGCTGCTTACAAGTAGTCCGGTTAACAATGTTTTTTTCATATGAATCCTTATGCGTAGTTTTGAACGTATTATAAAGCTGAATTTATGATGCATGGTCACTTATGGGCTTTAGGTATAATACCAGCCATGAATACAAAACAGATATTACAATCTCTCTTAGAGCAGCGAATTTTAGTACTTGATGGTGCCATGGGCACCATGAT
>NZ_JAQWSS010000063.1 GCF_029243085.1 Candidatus Thioglobus sp.
GGATAATTGTCTTGATCTATTATTTGTTTGTGCGTATGGCCGTAAATCACGACCTTGGCATCAGCATACGCCTTTCTAAGTGACTCATGTGAAGGCTTATGATGGCCATGCGTGTGACCATGGTCTACAGCAACTATGCCGCCTGGCAATTCAAGTGATTCTGTAGCTTTTAATTGAGTTAAATGACTGTCGTTGTTGCCTTGAACGGCAATAACCATTTGTTTGGGTTTTAACGATAAGAGTGTTTTTTCGTCAATAATATCTCCAGCATGAATAGCAATGTCACATTGATTAATAATGTGAATGATTTCCTCATGGATGAAGCCATGCGTATCTGAAAGAATGCCAATTTTGAGTGGTAGGTTCATGTTTGAAAATTATACGCTATATAATTTTTTTACATAAAATCAAGTCGTTATATTTTGTTTTATGCTTGGAATAAAAATAAGTAATTTTGAGACATGTTACTAGGCATAATATTCCCATTCATAAAATGAATAAATTTGAGGAGAATTGGCAGAGCGGCCTCAAAGCACTCTGTCTTTATGAATACTATCAATAGGAGATTAACATGGCAGTATTATTTTCAAGTGAGTGGATGAACCAGCTTAAAGATGCATGGAATGCATCGGATGAGGTTCGTGGTAAATTAGCAGAAATTAACTTCTCTTCAACAATCGCATGTGGCTTTAAAGGCGACGGTACACCAACAGGTATTTTTGTTGTTGAAAATGGCGAGTGTGTAAATGCAGGTGATTACAATGGTGAGACTGTCGATTGGGATATGCGCGCTGATAAAAAGAATTGGATGAAATGGCTAGATAAACCTCTAGGTATGACATCAATGGGTATGGCTGTTACCATGGGTAAGCTAAAATTTGAAAAAGGTGACTTTGGCGCAATGATTAAAGACCCTAGAATGGCTACTCCATTTGTAAAAAGTTTTTCGTTAATGAGTGATATTGGTGGTGAGTAACCATTAGTTAATTGCATTGATAAAAAAACCCGCTTAATAGCGGGTTTTTTATTGTTTATTTACTGACAGGCAATGCATGCTCAAAAGTTTCGATATTCATAAAGCCCTCTAATGGTTTAGTGGCAATTTTCGAGCTAGGCTTGCTAATGGCGACCACGGTACCGATGCCGAATTTTTTGGCAGAATTAAGTACGTTAATCGAGTCATCAAAAAAGATGCTTTTTTCTTTGTCAAGATCAATGGCTTGCTCTAACTGTTGCCAAAATCCTTGCTCTTCTTTGGCAATGTTATAGTCATGCGAACTGATAACGCCATCAAAGTAGCTCTCTAAATTAGTAACCCTCATTTTTAGTTTTAGTGTTTTTCTATGAGCATTTGTGACTAGATAAATGCGTTTTTTATGTTGCTTTGCTTGGGCCAAGAACTCGAGTACAAATGGATGAATTTGAATAAGGTGAGAGACATCCTCTTTAAGTTTGGCAATGTCTAATTCAAATACATTCTGCCAATAATCAAGACAATACCAATGTAACTTTCCCTGCTCGGCTTCGAGCATAGGGCGAATTTTATCCTTAGATTGTTGATGGGTGATGTTGTGTTTGTTTGCATACACCAAAGGCAAGTATTCCAGCCAAAAGTGTAGATCAAAATTAAGGTCTAATAGCGTACCATCCATGTCAAGTAGAATGGTATCAATTGAGCCCCAGTCAATTTTATTTTCTACGCCAGCTAGTGCCATTTGCACTGTCCTCTAAAACAATACCAAGCTCGGTAAGCTCGTCTCGAATTTGATCAGATGTAGCGAAGTCTTTATTGATTTTTGCCTCATGGCGCTGTTTGATTTTTTCATCAATCTCATCGTCAGATAAAGAGACACCTTGCTTAAGGAACGCGTCTGCATCCATTTGCAAAAGACCAATATAACCGCCGAGTTTAACAAGTAGTTGTGCTAAGGCGTTAGCCTGATCAATGTCTTTATCTCGCGTTGAGTTGATCAGTTTGACCAACTCAAATAAGACGCTTAATGCAATTGGTGTGTTAAAGTCGTCATCTAGAGCTTCATTGAATTTTGTTTCAAAATCAAAACGCTGTGAAACCTCCTCTAACGCTGCCTCACTTGCATGCAATCCTCGAATGGCAGTATACAATCGTGTCAAGGAGTCTTTAGCGTTGTTCAGATTATTATCAGAGAAGTTTAATGGTGAGCGATAGTGAGAGCTCATAATGAAATAACGCAATGTTTCACCATCATAACTTTCTAGCACACCACGAATGGTAAAGAAATTATTCAGAGATTTGCTCATCTTTTCATCATTAATATTGACAAAGCCGACATGCATCCAAGTGTTAACAAAAGCACAGCCATTAGCACCTTCGGATTGAGCAATTTCATTTTCATGATGTGGGAATGATAAATCCATGCCACCACCATGAATATCAAAATGATTACCTAAATGGTGGGTTGACATAGCTGAACATTCAATATGCCAGCCAGGTCGACCATCACCCCAGGGTGATTTCCAACTTGGTTCGCTAGGCTTGGCCATCTTCCATAAAACAAAATCAAGCGGGTCTTCTTTATCAGAATCAACATCAACTCTAGCACCAGCTTCTAGATCATCTAAATTTTTTCCACTGAGTTTTCCGTAGTTAGGAAATTTACGCACCGAGTAATACACATCGCCATTTTTAGCCTGATAAGCAATGCCTTTTTCCACCAAAGATTTAATCATGTAAAACATTTGATCCATGGCGTCTGTTGCGCGAGGCTCGATATCAGGTGGCAAGATGCCTAATGCGCGCTCATCTTCGTGCATAGCATCAATAAAACGATTGGTTAAGCTGTAAATATCTTCTTTGTTTTCAATGGCACGGGCAATAATTTTGTCATCAATATCAGTAATATTGCGCACGTAAGTAACGGCTGGAAAATTACGTCTTAGGTGTCGAGTGATAACATCAAACATCACCAAAACCCGAGCGTGACCCATGTGACAATAGTCGTAAACTGTCATTCCACAGACATACATGCCAATTCTATCGGGATCGATTGGATGAAATATTTCTTTTTGCTTACTCAGCGTATTGTAAATTTTAAGCATGACGTTATTTTACGTTAAAGTGGTGCAAATATGCTTAGTTAGATTAACCCTTATTTTTTATAAGTATTGTTACAAGCTATAGTTGTATAATCTATGTTTTTATAAATTAAATATTGGAGAAAAAATGAGCGTTTTAGTAACTCAGCAAGCACCAGATTTTACGTCAGCAGCAGTTTTAGCTGATGGCACTATTGTGGATGATTTTTCACTTTCAAGTCTTAAGGGTAAGAAGATTATGTTGTTCTTCTATCCACTAGATTTTACGTTTGTATGTCCTTCGGAAATTCTTGCTCATCATCATCGAGCGGCTCAGTTCGCTGAAAAAGGCGTTGAAGTGGTTGGTGTATCAATTGACTCACAGTTTACTCATAATGCATGGCGCAATACAGCGCCTAAAGATGGCGGTTTGGGTGCGGTTGACTTTCCACTAGTGGCTGACGTTAATCATTCAATTATGGAGTCTTATGGCGTTGTTCATCCTGCAGGTATTGCGCTACGCGCTTCATTCTTAATTGACGAAGAGTTTACAGTTCGTCATCAAGTAGTTAATGATTTGCCTCTTGGTCGTAATGTTGATGAAATGTTGCGCATGGTAGATGCACTTGATTTCCATACTGAGCATGGCGAAGTTTGTCCTGCAGGTTGGAACAAGGGTGATGAAGGTATGAAAGATACGCCAGAGGGTGTTGCTGAATACTTAGCAAAAAATGCTGACGATTTATAAATAGACGTCACGTATAGAATTAAAAGGGAGTGATTAACTCCCTTTTTTATTAGAAAAATTAAAGGATTAAGAATATGAAAAGATATAAATGTTTGGTATGTGGATGGATTTATGATGAAGAAAAAGGCGCATCTAAAGAAGGAATTGAGCCAGGTACAAAATGGGACGATGTTCCTGAAGATTGGGTGTGTCCAGATTGTGGCGTGACTAAGGATCAATTCGAAATGGTTGAAATCTAGTAAAATAGTTTTTTTTACGAGATAAATAGAGGGAAAAGATATGTCAAGGGTATTGGTTTTGCCAGGTGATGGTATTGGACAAGAAATTGTTGCTCAAGCGCTAAAAGTTATTAATCATCTAAACGAAAATGATAATTTAGATATGGAATTAGTGCATGGTTTGGTTGGTGGTACGGCATATGATGAAACCGGCTCTCCACTTCCGCAGGCAACCATTGATGCTGCACATGAGTGTGACTCTATTTTATTAGGTGCCGTTGGTGGTTACCAGTGGGAATCGTTAGAAAGAGATTTGCGACCAGAGCGCGGGTTATTGGGCTTGCGTGCAGAAATGGATTTGTTTTCAAATCTTCGTCCTGCTATTTTATATCCACAGTTAGCGAGCGCATCAACTTTAAAAGAAGAGATTGTTTCAGGTCTAGACTTAATGATTGTTCGTGAATTGGTATCAGGTATCTATTTTGGCCAACCTCGTGGTATTGAGACACGTGATGGTGAGCGATACGGTTTTAATAGTGCCACATACTATGAATCTGAGATTCGTCGTATTGGTCATTCAGCATTTAAAATTGCACAAAAACGCAATAAGCGTGTGTGTTCTGTAGATAAGGCCAACGTACTAGAAGTCTGCGAATTATGGCGTGATGTTATGGAAGAGGTGGCCAAAGACTATCCAGATGTAGAGCTTTCTCACATGTACGTAGATAATGCTGCCATGCAATTGGTTAAGGCGCCAAAACAATTTGATGTGATGGTTACTTCCAACTTATTTGGAGATGTATTGTCCGACTGTGCCGCCATGTTAACCGGTTCAATTGGCATGTTGCCTTCTGCATCTCTTAATAAAGATGGTTTTGGTATGTATGAGCCAATTCATGGGTCAGCACCGGATATTGCTGGTCAAGATCTAGCCAACCCTCTAGCAACCATCTTGTCAGTTTCTATGATGCTTCGCTATTCGCTTAATCAAGTTGAACTTGCCGATAAAATTGACGCTGCGGTTAATACAGTTCTAGATCAAGGTTACCGAACTCAAGATATTGCCGGAGAAGGCGACCGTGTAGTGGGCACTAATGAGATTGGCGATTTGGTTGTTGCTGCATTATAGGAATATATGATGGATATTGTTATTTACTCAACTAACACCTGCCCGATTTGCGTTAAAACCAAAGAGCTTTTAAATAAGTGGAATCTGCCTTTTGAACAAAAGATGATCGATGAGGACCGTGCACATATGGTGGAGTTCTCTAAAGTGACTAATGGTGCTAGAATGGTGCCACAAATTACTATAGATGGCAAACATATAGGCGGATTTAGTGATTTGACAGAGTTGCATATGGATGGTTTTTTTGATTAAAAAACTTTCCTTGTTAACATGCTAGTCTAGGACTGTTGAGTTTCAAGTTGTCTAATGACAGATACATAAAAAAAGACGACTTTAAGTCGTCTTTTTTTTATGTGCAGAGCTTTATTTTTTAAAGGTCTAGCGCCTCAATTTCCAGTAGCATTTTGTTAATATGCACACCTAATTGTTGATCATAGCCACTCCAGTCTTTATATGCTGCTAGATGTTTATCAGCAAAAGGTTTGATTTCGTAGTCGGCCAAATCTTCGTCATATCCTTTTCTAGATTCTTGTTCGATAATTTTAAGGTAATTTAGATAGGGATCAATCGATTGGGTAACAGCTCCTGAGTAACCATGTCCAGGAACATAAGTATCAATAGTTAAGTTTTTAGCATAATCTAAGATTTTGATGTTGTCTAGCATGCTTGACTGCCCGTCAAATCTTCCCATTCGATCAGTAAAGGCATTGTCACCAGTAAAAAGAGTTTTGGAATTTACATGCTCAATCATAATGTCTGAAGATGAGTGAGATGATGGGAGTGGCGAGTGAATAATGAACTTTTGTCCTTCGATCGTTAGTGTGTCTTTATGGCCAATTGAATAAGTTGGTATAACAGCGATTGTTCCTTTTGCTTTATTAGTAATGTCACTATATATCTTTATCCAACGTTCAGCTTCACCGTATTCCGCTTCTCGGATCATGTTCATGTGGGCGTAGAATTTAGCGTCTGGGTATTTATCTTTAACAGCATGATTTGCAAGCCAATGATCACCATGCACATGCGTGTTTATAACAGCCACAACTGGTTTTGATGATACTTTTTCTACCTCATTAAGAATATTGTCTCCAACAAATTTTGAACTACCAGGGTCAATAATGATTAAACCATTATCTCCTTCAATAAAAATAGGGTTGTTCATAAAGCCATGATTTTTCTCGCTAGGGCTGGCAATAGGCCCATGTATGACATGAACTTGATCATTTAGTTGTTCAAATTTAAAATCGCCCACACCATTAATCACCCAAGCATTTACGAAGCTTGAGAATGTTAATGCAAATAGTAATACCAATTTGTTCATGCCTGTCTCTCCTCTATATTAAGTTAATTATTATAGCTAATGTTATAATGTTAATTATGCGAAAAAAACCCACATTGACTAATATTACTAATATAGCAACAACACGATTTTTTAATATTCAATCCATGGATGTTGAATTTTCTAATGGAGAGAAGAGGCAATATGAGCGTTTGAAGCCACCTGGCAATGGTGCAGTTTTAGTGATTCCAATGTTGGATGATGAAACCGTATTAATGATTTATGAATATTCTGGTGGCACAGATCGTTATGAGCTAGCACTCACTAAGGGCAAAATTGATGATGGTGAAACACCTCTTGAAGCAGCTAATAGGGAATTAATTGAAGAAATAGGGTATGGCGCAAAGAAGCTAACATTTCTAAAAGCAATGAGTATTGCGCCAGGCTACCAATCCAGCGTTACGCATATTGTTTTGGCACAAGATTTGTATAAGGATTGTGCAGAAGGTGATGAGCCAGAGCCATTAGAGGTGGTTGAACATAAACTCTCAGAGCTTGAAACTCTAGTTTATGACAATGATTTAACTGAAGCGCGTAGCATTGCAGCCTTATACATGGCTAAAGAAGTGATTAGACAACAACATTCAAGTGCTTGAAATTCCTCAATCTTTTGTGCTAACTGATATCAACACACCGTTTGCAAATGTTGAGTTGGCGCTTGAGGAGCCTAATGGCCTAATTGGCATTGGTGGAGAGTTGTCATCTGCTCGTTTGATTAACGCTTATCAACGCGGTATTTTTCCTTGGTACAGTGAAGGAGATCCAGTGCTCTGGTATAGCCCTAATCCGAGAATGGTGCTTACATCCAAGTCTTTGCATATATCCAAGAGTTTGCAAAAGACTCTTAAGAAAAATAACTTTAATATAAAAATTGACAATGATTTTGCGTCTGTCATTCGCCATTGTAAGACGATTGAACGTAAAGATCAGAATGGCACTTGGATTGATGCAGATATGGTGAGCGCCTATACTGAGCTACACAAACACGGAATTGTGCGTTCTATAGAAGTCTACCAAAAGTCAGTGCTAGTGGGCGGGTTGTATGGCGTTTCTATGGGTAAGGTGTTTTTTGGTGAATCGATGTTTTCACTATTACCCAATACATCAAAAATTGCATTGACGTATTTAGTTCAATCAATGGACTATGAATTAATTGATTGTCAAGTTGAGAGTCCTCATTTAAGAAGTCTCGGCGCCTATAATATCGAGCGATCAGCGTTTATTAAACTGTTAAACGATTTACTGTAAAATACAGCATTAATTATTTATTAGCAAACAGGAAGGACAATGAAAAAAATAGCTCAGTTAGCTGCATTGATTTTTGTAGTGGTTGGAATTAGTGCTTGTGGAAAAATGGGCGATCTGGAAATGATGAAAGAACAGGCAATGACAACTCCAGTAGTGGCTCAGACTCAAGAAATTGATGAAACAGAGCAAGTAGTAATGGTAGCGCCTGAGTTAGATATCATGCCCCATAACTCAAAGTAACTCTTGAGTTTTTCATACCAAAATCACTCACTACATGCTGAATCTGTTGATATAGCAGATTTGATGGCTAGTTACGGGTCGCCATTGTATGTGTATTCACGCACTGCCATCGAGAACAATTGGCATGAATTCGATTTAGCCTTTGGTCAACACCCACATTTGGTATGTTATGCGGTTAAGGCCAACTCTAATATTGCAGTACTAAATGTTTTGGCCAAAATTGGAGCCGGATTTGATATCGTATCGATTGGTGAATTGGAGCGAGTACTGACGGCTGGCGGGCAAGCTTCTAAATGTGTTTTTTCTGGCGTAGCAAAAACTAAAGAGGAAATTAGCCGTGGACTAGAAGCGGGCATTCGGTGTTTTAATGTTGAGTCTTCTGCGGAGCTTGATCGTATTGAACAAGTTGCTGCAGAGATGGATACTCAAGCGCCTATTTCAATTCGCGTTAATCCGAATGTAGATGCAAAAACACACCCTTATATTTCAACAGGCCTTAAAGAAAATAAATTTGGCGTTGATATTGATGATGCGATTGCTTTATATGAAAAAGCGAATAACTTTAAGCATATTAATATTCAAGGTTTGGATTGCCATATTGGATCGCAAATAACAGACGTATCTCCATTTATTGATGCGCTTGACAAGGTGTTAGACCTTATTACCAAGCTTAATGATCGAGGAATTGAAATTGCACATCTAGATTTGGGTGGCGGTGTTGGTATTCGTTACGATGACGAAGTGACAATCAATATTAGTGACTATATTGGCAAAATAATAGAGAAAGTAGGAAATTTAGAGATTATTTTAGAGCCGGGAAGGGCTATTGTGGGAAATACCGGAACTTTTATTACTAAAGTGGAATTTTTAAAGCAAAATTCAGATAAATCATTTGCCATTATTGATGGTGCTATGAATGATTTATTACGCCCTGCTTTTTACAATGCCTATCATCAAGTGTTACCAGTGAATAAAAATGCCATAGGTATTGATGCTAGATGGGATTTAGTAGGGCCAATTTGTGAAACAGGCGATTTTTTAGCTAAAGATAGACAATTATCTTTAACTGAAGGCGATTATTTGGCTATCATGTCTGCAGGTGCCTACGGATTTACCATGAGTTCAAACTATAATTCTAGACCGCGAGTTGCTGAAGTAATGGTGTCAAACGATACGCACAATTTAATTCGAAAACGTGAAACTATTCAAGATCTATTTAATACAGAGTATTTAATCAATGACTAAACTTACCAACAACCAAAAGAAATTTTTACGCTCCAAAGGGCACAGTCTGAAACCAGTAGTAATGTTAGGTCAGCACGGCCTTAGTGAGGGTGTTTTGGCTGAATTGGAGTCTAGTTTAGAAACACACGAACTGCTTAAGATTAAAGTCCGTGGTGATGATCGTGAAGATAAGCAGAAAATTATTAATGAAATTGTTAATATTTCAGGATCTCACCTAGTTCAGGTGATTGGCAATGTCATGGTCATTTATCGTGCATTCGATAAAGACCCTCAAATTATCCTTCCAAGAAAATAACATTCGATGACCAAGATTGCAATTAGCGCTGCTGAAACTTCAGGCGACCTAATTGGATCAACCTTAGTCCAAGCTTTAAAATCCCAAGACCCTGAACTTCAGATAGAAGGTCTTTGTGGTACAAAAATGCAGCAAACAGGTTGTGATAAGCGTTGGGATATGGGCTTGGTTAATGTGATGGGGTTTACTGAAGTTTTAAAAAAACTACCTTCATTATTAAAACTTAGAGCTGCCATAGTGCGTTATTTTACTGATAACAGGCCTGATGTTTTTATTGGTATTGATGCGCCAGACTTTAATTTTGTCATTGAAAAGAGACTCAAAGACCAAGGTATTAAGACCATACATTTTGTTTCGCCTTCAGTGTGGGCATGGCGTCAATCTCGTGTGACAAAGATAAAAAAATCTACAGATCTAATATTGTGCCTATTCCCATTTGAGGTCGACTTTTATAAACGCCATAATCAGCGTGCTATTTTTGTTGGCCATCCTTTGGCAGAAAAATTAACGCCAAGAACGAAGCACACTCCTGGTCAAGAAGTTTTATTAATGCCTGGTTCTAGATCTAGCGAAGTAAAGCGTTTGTTGCCTGAATTATTGTTAGCAGCAGCAATTATGTCAGAAAAGAAACCTAATCTTAAGTTTCATTTGGCATTAGCAAATGACGATCTACTAGATTGGGCTCAGGCGTTAGTCGGTAGTCAGTCAATTGATATATCAGTGGATCAAGCTCATATAAAAATGCAGCATGCTGATATTGTATTGGTTGCTTCAGGCACTGCAGCACTTGAATTAGCCTTGGTTGGCGTACCTATGGTAGTAGTTTACAAGTTATCAGCAATGAGTTATTTTGTGGCTTCACGCTTGGTTAAAAGTCAGTATATTAGTTTACCAAATGTTATTGCTGATAAGCCATTGGTGCCAGAACTGATTCAGGATGATGCCAATGCAGACAATATTGCCACACAAGCGCTTAAAATTTTAACCAGTGATCAAACAAATCTTGTGGCAGAATTTCAGAAAATTCATCAGCAACTATGTCTAAATGCTAGTGAGGAAACTGCCAAACTAATTATCGAATTTATTCATGAATAAAGACTTTAGACAAATTGTCGATTTAGCTTTGGCTGAAGACCTAGGTTCAGGAGATGTGTCGGCTAATTTGCTAGTAGATGAAACAACTAAGGCAAGTATTATTTGTCGAGAGCAGGCGGTTATTTGCGGCATAGAGTTTGCACAGGCAGCATTTTTATCGTTGAATAAGAATATTGATATTGAATGGAAAGTCAAAGATGGTGATCTGGTTGAACCATCGCAGTTGTTATGCACACTCTCAGGATCGTCAAGAGCCATTATTAGCGCTGAGCGCGTTGCACTTAACTTTTTGCAAACCTTGAGTGCAGTCGCAACACAAACTTATTTCTTGGTTGGCAAAATTTCTCATACTAAAGCGCAACTACTAGATACAAGAAAAACGTTACCTGGGCTCCGATTAGCTCAAAAATATGCAGTTAAGTGTGGCGGTGGTACCAATCATCGTCTTGGTCTTTATGATTGTGTGATGCTCAAAGAAAATCATATTATTGCTGCAGGCGGCCTTACTAAAGCAGTTGAAAATGCTAAAACACAATATCCTGATTTAGATCTTATTGTAGAAGTGGAGACGATAGAGCAGTTGACTGAAGTATTGACATTAGAAGGAGTTACTCGAGTATTGTGCGATAATTTTCAAACTAAAGTGCTATTACAGGCGGTTGAGATGGCTGCTGGCGTTTTGCCACTTGAGGCATCAGGCAATATTGATATAAACACAATCTCCGATGTCGCCGAGACTGGAGTTGATTTTATTTCCACGGGCAGTATTACAAAAAATATTCAAGCGATAGATTTATCGTTACGCTTTGCCTGAAGCAAAAAATATAGGACTATTTAAACTCTCCTTAGTATTGTATTGTAAAGGTTTGTTATCCACACCAACAACATAGCCGCCAGCAGCTTCAAGTATACATTCTCCTGCAGCTGTATCCCATTCGGAGCAAGGTCCAAATCTTGGGTAATAATCAAATACCCCTTCTGCAATCTTACAAAATTTTAACGCACTACCAAGACGATTAATTCGTACATCTCCAAGAGTTTGTAAATGAGACTGTAAGTGTTGATTATTAGAAGAGTGATGACCAATCACAACTTCCAAAGGGTGTTGCCTGATGCGCGACTCAAGTACAGTTGTTTTGTTGTTTTGTACCTTGACCGCTTGAAATTGATCGTTAGTAAAATAGTATATCTGACTGAGTGGCGCGTAAATAAAACCAAAGATAGGACGGTGGTCTTTAATATAGGCGATACAAATACAAAATTCACCCGTCTCCTCAATAAAGTCTCTAGTACCATCTAATGGATCGATCAGCCAATATTCTCTCCAATTAGAACGTATTGTGTAATCAATTCTTTCAGACTCTTCTGAAAGAATAGGGGTTTTTGGCGTTATTTCTAGTAAAGTGTTAGTAATTAATTGATGAGCTTTTTGATCAACAATAGTTATTGGCGTTTCATCTATCTTAGTTTTAACGTCCAAGTTGGTTTTATAGTGAAACATAATCATTTTACCAACCTCTTGAGTTGAGCTAATGAGACGAGGGATTAGTTTGTCAAATTTCATGAGTTAATCATACCTTTGGTTTTTAAGAAAAATCACGTTAACTTGAATTTTTAACGGCACAACACCTGTTAACAATATTTACTTATATTGTCTTAACAAAGGGATTGTGGGTATATGGTGGGCCTACTTGGACTTGAACCAAGGACCAATCGATTATGAGTCGAGTGCTCTAACCAGCTGAGCTATAGGCCCGAAAAAACGGATCTTCTTATGTGTCTAAGAAGCTTTGAAGTTTATGTGCACGAGAAGGGTGTC
>NZ_JAQWSS010000088.1 GCF_029243085.1 Candidatus Thioglobus sp.
AGCTCGTCGGGCTCATAACCCGAAGGTCATAGGTTCAAATCCTGTCCCCGCTACCAAATTAAGTCTTTTTTGATTTTTCAGATCGAAAGAGCAAGCAAAACCCCCTTTTTAGGTGGTTTTTGTTATGTAAAAAAAAGTAAATAAGAACAAAATAGATGGCAAAAATAACAGAAAAAATTACTGATTTGGCTGACCCTGTACTTGAAGATATGGGCTATGAACTGGTAGGTGTGGAATATATTGCCAGTGGCAAGCATAGTATTTTGCGTGTTTTTATTGATACTGATAATGGTATTGGCATCGAAGATTGTGAAAGGGTTTCTCATCAATTAAGCGCTATCTTTGATGTTGAAGACCCTATTGCTGGTCAATACAACCTAGAGGTGTCTTCACCCGGCATTGAGAGGCCACTGTTTCATATTGGACATTATCAGCGATTTTTGGGTAATGATATTAGCTTACGCACGGTAAGGCCTATTGATGGCCAGCGTAAATTTAAAGGTTCAATTGGTAGTGTGAGCGAGATCAATCGCACGATTGAATTGATAACGGCATTAGGTCCATTGACACTGGACATTGATATGATTGAAAAAGCGAACTTGGTCGCTGATTTTTAGGAGAAGAAC
The DNA here is from genome assembly GCF_029243085.1 of Candidatus Thioglobus sp. Taxonomy (GTDB): domain Bacteria; phylum Pseudomonadota; class Gammaproteobacteria; order PS1; family Pseudothioglobaceae; genus Thioglobus_A. Next base: position 627 of record NZ_JAQWSS010000088.1, read on the forward strand.
ATGGACGGTAAAGAATTATTTTTAATAGTTGAAGCGATCTCTAATGAAAAAAACATCTCGAAAGAAGATGTATTTGAATCATTAGAAGAGGCGTTAGCAGTAGCTACTAAAAAACGTAAAGAAATTGACGCTCATGTAGAAATTGATCGCAAGACGGGAGAATTTTCAACGTTTAGACAGTGGATGGTTATTGATGATAAAGAAAATTTTGTTGATGATGATGGTACGCCATTTGATCCCGTGCTGCATATCTACGCAAAAGATGCAAACGGAGTAGCAATTGATGATTTTGTGCGTGAGCCAATTGAAACCGAAGAGTTTGGCCGTATTGCAGCACAAATTGTTAAGCAAGTGATTATCCAAAAGGTTCGTGAAGCGGAAAGAGAAGTGGTTGTTCATGACTACACACAACGTGTTGGTGAGGTGATTATGGTGACCGTAAAGCGCGTTGATCGTGGGAATGTTTATGTTGACATGGGCGGCGTTGACGGCATGATTTCTAAGTTTGATCTTATTCCGAACGAATCGGTACGTAAAAATGATCGGTTAAGAGCCTATATTAAAGAAGTTAAATCATCAGTTCGTGGGGCGCAAATATTTTTATCGCGCACAGTGCCAGAGATGATGATTCAATTATTTGAAATGGAAGTGCCAGAAATTTCAGAAGGTGTTATTGAGATTATGGGCGGATCAAGAGATCCTGGTCTTCGCTCTAAGCTTGCAGTAAAGGCAAAGGATAAGCGTATAGATCCAATTGGCTCTTGTATTGGTATGCGCGGTGCACGCGTTCAGGCTGTTTCCAATGAGCTTAATGGCGAGCGTGTCGACATTGTTTTATGGGATGAGGATCCAGCTCAGTTTGTTATCAATGCAATGTCGCCAGCAGAAGTTAGTTCTATTGTGGTTGATGAAGAGCGCAATTCAATGGATGTTGCCGTTGATGAGGATCAATTGGCCTTGGCCATTGGTCGTGGTGGCCAAAATATTAAGTTGGCAGCACGCCTAACTGGCTGGAAGTTAAATGTAATGTCAACAGCTGATGCTGATGAAAAACAAGCTGAAGAAACTCAAAAAGCGAGTAATAAGTTGGCTGATAAACTTGGCGTAGATAGCGAGGTTGCTGGCGTACTGCTGGAGGAAGGTTTTGCGTCGGTTAATGATATTGCTGATGCTGACTCTGAGACTCTAGAGAATATCGAAGAGTTTGATGAGCTAATGGTGGAAGAGTTACAAGAGCGCGCTGCCGATGCACAATTGGTTCAAGCCCTTGGCGATGCAGATGCTACCGAAGCATTAACAACAGTTGATGGCGTTGATGGCGATTTAGCTGACGCTTTGATTGAGGCAGAAATTACAACAGTTGATGACCTAGCAGAGCTATCCATTGATGAGTTGCTTGAAATTCAAGTTATGGACAAAGAAAAGGCGTCAAGTGTTATTATGACAGCAAGAGAAAATGAAGGATGGTTTGATTAATAATTGGCGTTAATAACAGACTCCAATTTAATCATTATAAAAACAGGCAAGCATTATGGCACATACGGTTGAAACATTATCCAAACTACTTAAAAAAACACCTGATGAGGTGATTTCAATCTTGGCGAAAGCGGGTATTGATGGCAAGCAAGCAGATTCTAATATTTCTGCCGAAGAAAGAAAAGTCTTGATGGGAAGCCTGACTAAGCGTTCATCTAATAAATCTAGTATGTCAGTTTCACGAAAACCTAGTGGCAAAACTAGTGCCAATACAGGTGGCGGTGTAAAGGTGCAAGTGAAAAAGAGGCGTGTTAAACAAATAGCAACGGAAGCAGACTCTAGTATTAATGAAGCAGCATTGGCTGCCCAAGCAGCACTTGAAGCAGGACGTGAGGCCGATGAAAAATTATTAGCCCAAGATGCCAAGCGCTTAGAGATGATCCGTTTACAAAAAGAGCAGGCTGAAGCATTAAAAGCTCAGCAAGAAAACACCAAACAAGAAAAAGAGGCTGATAAACCTAAAGAAGAAAAACCTAAAGAACAAAAGTCAAAGGAAGAAAAGTCAAAAGAAGATAAAAAACCTAAGCGGCTGCGCAAATCTACGCCAAGTGGCAATACTGCAGGACGTAGGCAGCTTCATGTTGCAAAGCATACAAACCGTAAACTTAAAAAGAAAGACAGAACTCGATTAAGTCAAAAAATTCAAGAAGAGCAAGCACAACACGGCTTCCAAAAGCCAATTGAAAAAGTGATTCATGAAATTGCCGTGCCTGACAACATTAAAGTTAGCGACCTTGCGCAAAAGATGACCACTAAAGCGGGTGAAGTCTTGAAGGTGCTTATGGGCATGGGTGTCATGGCAACCTTGAATGACGTAATTGACCAAGATACTGCATTGTTGGTTGTTGAAGAAATGGGGCATAAGGGTGTTGCAAGCATTGAAGAAACAATTGAAGACACCTTAATTGAAAAATCAAAGCCGACGGGTGATGAAAGTCTTAGGCCGCCAGTGGTTGCAATCATGGGGCATGTAGATCACGGCAAAACTTCACTACTTGACTATATTCGTCAAGCTAAAGTAGCTGATGGTGAAGCGGGAGGCATTACACAACATATTGGCTCTTATCAGGTTGATACTGATAACGGCAAAATTACTTTTATTGATACACCAGGACATGCGGCTTTTTCAAAGATGCGCTCACGTGGCGCTAGTTCAACAGATATTATTATCTTGGTTGTTGCAGCAGACGATGGTGTTATGCCACAAACTATTGAATCTATTAAACATGCGCAGAAGGCCGGTGTTCCAATGATTGTTGCTATCAATAAGATTGATAAAGAGGGTGCCGATCTAGAAAAGATCAAGCAAGTACTTTCAACACACAATGTTATTTCAGAAGATTGGGGTGGCGATGTGATGATGGTACCAGTGTCTGCTCATACAGGCGAAGGAATTGATGCCTTATTAGAGGCGATTACACTAACAGCAGAAGTGTTAGAGTTTTCTGCAGTTACTAAAGGTCCTGCAAACGGCACTGTATTAGAGGCACGTTTAGATAAAGGTCGTGGCAAGGTAACTACAATTCTGGTTCAATCAGGTACATTGAAGAAAGGCGATATCATGATTGCTGGCCTAGAATATGGCAAGGTTAAGCAAATTGTTAACGATCAGGGAAAGGTGCTTAAAGAGGCAGGGCCGTCTACACCGGTTGAAGTGTTAGGTCTATCTGGTGTGCCAAATTCTGGAGATGAAGTGCTGGTTGTTGAGAGTGAGCGTAAAGCTCGTGAAGTGGCTGACTTTAGAAAAACTAAGGAACGCGAAGCCGAGCTGCAAAGACAGCAAGCTTCAAAAATGGAAAACTTCTTACAGAAGATGGAAGAAGGTGACGTATCTACAGTTAACGTCTTGTTGAAGTCTGATGTTCGTGGTTCAGCGCAAGCTTTGGTTGAAGCGCTAGAAGAGCTATCTACTGATGAGGTTAGGGTGAAAGTGGTATCGTCTGGTGTTGGTGGAATTAATAATACAGATATTAATTTGGCAGCTACTTCAGAAGCGCTAGTGCTTGGCTTTAATGTTCGTGCTGATGCAGTTGCTCGTAAAACAGCAGACAATGAAGGTGTTCGTATTGAATACTACTCAATTATTTATAACTTAATCGATGACGTTAAAGCGATTATGAGTGGACTATTAAGCCCTGAATTGAGTGAAAATATTATTGGTATTGCTAATGTTAAAGATGTATTCCGTTCACAGAAATTGGGTGATATTGCTGGCTGTATGGTTGAAGAAGGCGTGGTTAGAAAAGACTCGCCAATTCGAGTGCTGCGCGATAGTGTAGTCATTTACGAAGGCGAGTTAGAATCATTAAGACGTTTTAAAGACGATGTGAAAGAAGTTAAGTCAGGTACAGAATGTGGTATTGGCGTCGCAGGTTACAATGACGTACAGCCGGGCGATCAGATCGAAGTGTTTGAGCGTGTTGAAACTCAACGTAGCTTATAACGTAAATGGCGCAGCAGGACTCGTTTAGAATTGAGCGTATTAATGAGCTAGTTCGTCGTGAGCTGGTAACGTTGTTAAAGAATGAAACTAAAGACCCTAGATTGGCAAGTGTTGTTATTACAGATGTTCTGACAAGTCGAGATTTAAGCGCTGCAAAAGTTTATTACACAGTTTCAGAGAAAAACAAGGATGAAGTTGAGCCCTTGTTAAATAAGGCAGCAGGATTTTTTCGATCTCGTCTTTCCAAGACGGTAGATTTGCGCCATACGCCAGCATTGCGCTTTATCTTTGATCCTGCGCCAAATACTGGCGCAAGAATTGAAGATCTATTGTCTAAATTGTAGGTCTGGCCATGTCACGGCGCAATCCTAAAGGCAGAGATATTAACGGCATTGTATTATTAGATAAAGATACAGGGCTAAGTTCTAACGCTGCTCTACAAAAGGTAAAACGACTTTTTTTCGCTAAAAAAGCAGGACATACGGGTAGTTTAGATCCTTTGGCTAGTGGAATTTTGCCGATTTGCCTAGGTCAGGCAACCAAAGTTGCACAATTTTTACTCGATGATGACAAGCGTTATTATGTGCGTGGTAAATTAGGCGAGATAACAGACACGGGCGATTGCGAAGGGGTTATTGTTAAAACTCAAGCATTTGAACAGCTGAACAAAGAAAAAGTTGTTGCGGCTGCAATGAGTTTTAAAGGTGATATTTTGCAAGTGCCTCCTATGTATTCAGCGCTTAAAAAAGATGGGCAACCCTTGTACAAACTTGCCAGACAAGGCATTGAAATTGAACGTCCAGCACGTCCAGTTACTATTCATAATATTGATTTTATTAGCTATGAACAAGGCGTTATTGCATTGAATGTGAGCTGCTCTAAGGGGACTTATATCCGTAGCTTAATACAAGATATTGGCGACAAACTAGGTTGTGGTGCACATGTTATAGAACTAAGACGAACTGGATTTGCACATATCGATATTAGTGAGACAATATCCCTCTCAGAATTAGAGAGGTTTGTTAGTGATGATTACCAACAATTAGATGCGCATATATTTCCGAGTGAAAACATGCTTCCAGCCATTAAAAGCGTTATGTTGAATGCGCAACAAACTGATGATATTAGATACGGCCGTGCGATCCTATCTGATCAACAAGGCCAGCACAAAGTTAAGTTGTTTGATCAGAAAAAGGTGTTTCTTGGCATTGGAGAATTATCTAAAGATGGCATGATTCAGCCCAAACGATTATTTGTTTAATCTATA
>NZ_JAQWSS010000091.1 GCF_029243085.1 Candidatus Thioglobus sp.
GCAGCATTAAGTTTATCAATATTTTCCATTTTAGCTAACACATTTAGAATGTTAATATTCTTTGCTAAGTAAGCCTCATCAGTGGCGTTGAAGTTTTGTAAAAAGCAAGGTAGCGGTTTAGAAGGTGGTATGTTCATTTCACCACGAATTTTTCTAATACCCAGGATAAAGGTTTGTAGCCATTTAATCTCAGCTTCCGAATCACTTGAGCTTAAGTTTTGATCAACCTCAGGATAAGACTGAGTCATTAAGCTAACGTTATTTTGTCCAGTAATGGTATTACATTGCTCAAAGATTTCTTCAGTGATAAACGGGATGATTGGGTGTAGAAGGGTGGTCATCTCATTCAAAACTTTTATCAGTGTTGCTTGCGTACCTGCTTTAGTAGCATCATCTTGTAATAATGGCTTAGAAAGCTCTAAGTACCAGTCACAATAATCATGCCAAACAAACTCGTATAATTCTTGACTCATTAAATCAAGGCGATAATCCTTAAGATGTTTTTCAACATTTTTCTTGGTGTCTTGTAGGCGAGATAAGATCCATTGATCTGCCGTTGATAAATCAGCATTAGGATTGATAGTCTCACCCTCTAGTTTCATTAATACAAAACGAGAGGCATTCCAGAGTTTATTACAAAAGTTTCGGTAGCCTTCAACACGCTTTAAATCAAACTTAATATCGCGTCCAAATGAGGCGAGTGCGGCAAATGTAAATCTGAGTGCATCTGTGCCAAAAGCAGGAATACCATCAGCAAACTCTTGTTCAGTTTGTTTTTTAATCTTTTTAGCCATTTTAGGCTGCATCATGCCTTGAGTTCTTTTCTCAAGTAGATCTTCTAAAGAAATACCGTCAATTAGATCAATTGGATCTAGAACATTACCTTTAGACTTTGACATCTTTTGCCCTTGACCATCACGAATTAGACCAGTGATATAGATATCTTTAAAGGGTACGTCGCCAGCAAACTTTAAGCCGAACATAATCATTCTAGCAACCCAGAAGAAAATAATATCAAAGCCGGTTACGAGTACATTAGTTGGGTAGAAGCGCGCCAAATCTGGAGTTTTTTCAGGCCAACCTAGTGTTGAAAAAGGCCAAAGCGCTGAAGAGAACCAAGTGTCTAAAACATCGGTATCTTGCGTTAACTTAACGCCTTCTCCAGCTTGTGCTTGCGCCTCTTCTTCAGAGTTAGCAACAAAGATGTTACCATTTTCGTCATACCAAGCAGGGATGCGATGACCCCACCAAATTTGTCTAGAAATACACCAGTCTTGGATGTTATCCATCCAGTTAAAATAGGTTTTGTTCCAGTTTTCAGGGATAAAGCGAATGTCACCGTTTTTAACTGCATCAATAGCGGGCTCTGCCAATGGTGCAATTTTTACAAACCATTGGTCAGTCATGTAAGGTTCAATGACGGCATTAGTTCGATCACCGCGAGGCACCATTAGTTTATGTGGATCAATTTTCTCTAACAAGCCTTGTTCATCAAGGTCTTTGATCATTTGTTTTCTAGCAACAAATCTATCCATACCTGTGTAAGCACTCGGCACGGTGTCGTTAATTTTGGCATCATCAGTTAGTATATTGATGATATCTAAATTATGACGCTGACCCATTTCATAGTCATTAAAGTCATGAGCAGGCGTAATTTTTACACAACCTGTACCAAACTCCATATCAACGTAATCATCGGCAATAATAGTGATTTTTCGATCAGTAAGAGGTAAGTCAATCGTTTTACCAATAAGATGACTGTAGCGAGCATCATCCGGATGAACAGCGACAGCGCTATCACCCAACATGGTTTCAGGACGTGTTGTAGCAACTACCATTACTTCATCAGTACCAGTAATTGGATAACGCATATGCCATAAAGAGCCTTGCTCTTCAATACTAATAACCTCAAGATCAGACACCGCTGTATGTAATACTGGATCCCAGTTCACTAAGCGCTTGCCACGGTAAATCAAACCTTCTTCATGTAGCTGTACAAACACCTTTTTAACGGCATTAGACATGTCTTCATCCATGGTGAAGCGTTCTTTTTCCCAATCAACAGACGAGCCGAGGCGACGCATTTGAGAGGTGATCGTGCCACCAGATTGTTCTTTCCAATCCCAGATTTTATCAATAAATTTTTCACGACCAACGTCATGGCGGGTAATATCTTTGGCAGCTAATTGGCGTTCAACCACCATTTGTGTCGCAATACCCGCATGGTCTGTACCTGGCTGCCAAAGGGTTTGGTCACCCTTGCCACGATGGTAACGGGTAAGAACATCCATGATAGTATGTTGAAAGGCATGCCCCATGTGCAAAGAACCAGTAACATTTGGCGGCGGCAGCATGATAGAGTAGGCATTCTCGCTGGTAGAATTTGCATCAGACGAGAACAGGTTTTTTTCTTCCCAAAGGGCGCGATATTTCGCTTCAATTTGTTCAGGATTGTAGGTTTTTTCCATTAACTTATAAAGATGGATTAAACTTCGCAATTATACTATAAAGGGATTGAAAAATTGGCTAATAAAACTTGGGTGGTGTATTTGCTAAAATGCGCTAATAACTCGCTATATTGTGGAATTACCAATAACCTAACTAGACGTTTGCGTCAGCATAATGGAGAGATTCAAGGTGGTGCAAAATATACACGCGCCAATGCACCGTGTGAGTTGGTTTATCAAGAAAGTGCTAAAGATAGATCTTGTGCCTCCAAGCGTGAATATGAAATCAAACACTTAGATAAAAACGACAAATTATTATTAATAAAATCCACATGAGTAGTTATCAAAAAATTTCTTGCGAAGATCATAGCATTTATGAGTTGGTTATTATGCGCGGCTATTCCATGCAGGTTGAAATTGACGGCAAGGTGGTTAGGATTAAACCTACAAACATTTCAACCAAGAATGGTGCTGAGTTTCTAACTTTTACAGGTGAAGATGGTAGAATTCAAGAAATTAGAGCCGATCTCGTTGATATTCAGAAATAGCATCTATTTGTTGCTGATCTAGACTCTAAGTCGATTAAAAATATTCTTAAAAGAATTGTATAGAATCCTCTAAGAATTTAACTTTGTATTGTTGGTTAAATAATATAAGAGTTGAAAATGGAAAGCAATAATAATATTAATTTCGATAATAATAATTGGCAGAAAACAGTGTTAGAAGTGTTAAGCGCTGAAAAAGACTTGTGGATTGATATGGAGATAGACGAGAGCTATCTTTATGTTGATTCTTTGCAAATTGGCCTCGATACATATAACAACTTACATCTGAGTCACTGGATTCCATTAAATCAAACGATTTCTGATAAAAATATTTTAGAATTTTGTAA
>NZ_JAQWSS010000008.1 GCF_029243085.1 Candidatus Thioglobus sp.
TCATTGGCACCGCATCTACAAGACCCATGAAAATAAAGAACTGTGTTCTTAACATTGGGATTAGCTCTGGTTGACGTGCTGCGCCCTCTAGTACTTTAGCACCTAATAGACCAATACCAATCGCCGCACCTAGTGCACCCATACCCATCATGATGCTTCCTGCAACATATAAAATTGCGCTTTCCATTACCATTTTACTTCTCCTGTGATTTAAATAAAAAAATTATAAACTAGTGTTCTTTGTCATGTGCCATATCCATATACACAATTGTTAGTGTCATAAAGATAAATGCTTGTAGTGTGATAATCAAGATATGGAATAACGCCCAGCCAACTTGTAGCAAGCCACCAAACGCACCAAATCCGATACCGACGCTGTACATAATAGCAATTAGAATGAATATAATTTCACCCGCATACATATTACCAAATAATCGTAACGCCAATGAAATAGGCTTAGAAATCAATGCAACACCCTCAAGCAATAAGTTTGCTGGTAGTAGCCACTTGCCAAAAGGATGGAACAACAATTCTGATAGAAAGCCTCCAAGGCCCTTATGTTTTATGCTGTAATACAAAATTAATATAAATATAGAGAGCGCCATGCCAAATGTAATGTTTGGATCTGTTGATGGCACCACTTTAAAGAATGCTGCGTGTGGATCTCCACCCATTGCTCCAACCGTAACTGCAGCTAGTTGTGGCAACCAATCAACTGCAATAAGATCCATAAAATTCATTAGGAATATCCAGGCAAATATAGTTAATGCCATTGGTGCAACCAATTTATTCTTATGTTTAAAAGAATCACGAACACTGAAATCAATAAATTCAATTACCATTTCAATAAAGTTTTGAAATCCCGTAGGAACGCCTGTGGTTGCTTTTTTACCCGCAGAACGGAAAACAAAATAAAACACCAGTCCAGTAACTAAAGACCAAAACATAGAGTCTACGTTCAACGACCAAAAGCCCATGCTTGCTGCTTGCTCTGCTGTATGCGCAAAGCCCCACTGACCATCTACTTGACCATAAGTCAGGTTCTGTAGATGGTGCTTAATATATTCTGAAGATGTTATCGTTTCAACTGACATTGTTTGTAAAAAGCAAAACCTAAATTAATAATAAAAAAACTTAAAATAACACTCAATGGATCAAATCTTTGCATAGTAAATACTAACAATATGCCAATCAATACAAGCCTTTCTATTAAAGAAACTCTAGCCAAGTTAACCACTTGTTTAGGGTTTATAATATTTTTGTATTCAAGTTGGCGCATCCGCCAATAAAGCAGTCCTTGATTAACAATTGAAATCAAGGCGCCGATTACTATATCCATAGATCTGAGTATTATATACGATATAAATAATTTTTTTTAAACATATCTATATCTTTTGCACTATTTTTTTATATCTCTTTGTACATATTTATTATGTATACATTATGAACTTGACAAACATATTGTTAATCTAAATAATAGTCGCGTTTTGAACTAAACTACTGAGGAGAGTTGCCATGGCGCATGTTGTTGTTATTGGGGCAAGTACAGGCGGGTTGCCTTTTGCTTATGATATTAAAAAAACTTTAGGCACAGAGCATAAAGTTACTGTTATTTCTAACAACCCAAATTTTAACTTTATCCCTTCCAACCCTTGGCTTGCTGTCGGCTGGAGACGCGAGGATGACATTAGTTTTGAATTGGCGCCTCATCTTAAACATAAAGATATTAACTTTATTGTTGGCGAAGCGACTGAAATTAAACCTAATGTTAATCAGGTCATGGTTGGTAATCAAACTGTTGATTATGATTACCTAGTACTGGCTACAGGACCAAAACTTGCCTTTGATGAAGTGCCAGGACTGGGCCCTAAGGGTCATAGCATCTCTATCTGTACAACTGCGCATGCAAAAATTGCCTCTAGTGAATGGGAGGTTTTTTGTAATAATGGCGGCGGGCCAATTGTTGTTGGTGCGGTACAAGGCGCATCGTGCTTTGGGCCAGCGTATGAATTTGCCACCATTATGGATACGGATCTTAAAAAACGCGGTATTCGTGATAAATGCCCAATAACGTTTATCACCGCAGAGCCTTATATTGGTCATTTAGGCCTGGGCGGTGTTGGTGACTCAAAAGGTTTGCTAGAGTCAGAATTCAGACAACGTCATATTAAATGGATTACCAATTCAAAAGTTGTATTGGTTACTGCAGACACAGTTACTGTAGATGAAGTTAACGATGAAGGCAATACGATCAAAACACACGAAGTGGCAACCAAGCTTACTATGATGCTACCAGCCTTTAAAGGTGTTGATACTGTGGCCAAGTTAGCCGAAGTAGATGCGGGATACGTCAACCCTCGTGGATTTGTTATGATCAACGATTATCAACAATCTCCTGTTAAAGACAATATCTTTTCAGTCGGGGTTAATATTGCGATTCCGCCAGTTGAATCGACGCCGGTAATGTGTGGAACGCCAAAAACAGGCTACATGATTGAATCAATGGTAACTGCCGTTGTTCACAACATTGAAGATATGATTGGCGGTAAGGTGCCATCACACATCCCAACCTGGAACGCCGTATGTATTGCCGATATGGGTGATACCGGGGCGGCTTTTGTTGCCATGCCGCAAATTCCACCACGTAATGTTACTTGGGCCAAGAAGGGTAAAATGATGCACTTGGCAAAGATAGCTTTTGAAAAGTTCTTTATTCGTAATATGAAAACTGGAAACTCAGAGCCCGCCTATCAAAAATACATTTTTAAGATGTTAGGCATTGAGCGCTTAAAGAAAAAATAAGGATTAAAAAATTCACGAAAGTGACTTTGTTGGATGCGCTAACTGGCCTGGCTCCCAGATATCATCTCTTCTGCTGCCAATCTAGCTTTGTCAGTAATAGTGGCGCCGCCTAAAATTCGAGCTACTTCTTCGACTCGTTGTGCCTCTGATAGCTGTTGCACAGTTGTCTGCACAGTGTCGCCCTGCTGACACTTGCTCACTTGCAGATGCTGATGACCAAAGGCAGCTACTTGCGCCAAATGCGTGATACAAATAATTTGATAATTCTTTGACAGGTCTTGTAGTTTTTTGCCGACTACTTCTGCTACCGCGCCACTAATACCTACATCCACTTCATCAAAAATTAAGGTAGGTGTATATTCACTATCGCTACCAACTACGGAAATTGCCAAGGAGATACGTGACAACTCGCCACCGGAGGCGACTTTTTTAAGCGGCTTAAAATCTTGACCCATATTGGTTTTCACTAAAAATTCAACGCTTTCGTTACCGCCAAGATGCACACCCTTAATTTTCGCATTAAGTCCAACCTTATACTCACTGCCCGGCATACCTAACACTTGCATGGCTTCGGTTACCAATAATGATAATTCTTTTGCTTTTTTTGATCTGGCTACAGACAAAGCTTGCGCATTAGACTGATAACGCTTATCAATCAAATCTAACTGTAAACGCATTTCCTCAATGGAGGTTGAACCGCCGCCAATTTCTTCAAGTTTTGCTGTTAGTTGGTCGCGCACATTTAATAAGCTTTGAATTGGGCAATTATGCTTTCTACCTAAAACATACAATTCAGAAATCCGCTCTTCCATTTCTTGCGCGCTTTGGTCGCTAACTGAGAGTTTACTAAGATATTGCGTCAGCTCATAGATTGCCTCTTGAGTCTGCACTTGGGCTGAGTTAATCAGCTCAAATCCTGTTTGCAGTTTATCATCCATTTCAAGTGCATCGGATAACGTTGAGCTTAACGACAACAGTTGCGCATTGACCCCTGAATCTTGTTCTAATTGATTTAGAACATTTGCGGTTTTTTCGGTAATCGATTGTACATTTGCACTAATTTTAAAATCAGACTCGATGGTATCAAGCTCGCCTTGACTCAACATTGCGTCATTAAGTTCTTCTAGCTGGTGTGAGTAAAGCGCTTGTTGTTGCTCGATAATATCCTGATTATTCAACAACTGATTAATCTTTTCATCAAGCTCTTTGTGTTCTCTAACAATCCTGTTGAGTTGGGCCTTGTCACTCTCTAATTGTGCAAATCCATCTAATACAAATAATTGTTGATCGGGGCGTAATAATAATTGATGCTCGTTTTGCCCATGCATATCGATCAACAAATCCCCTATTTTGCGTACAATCGATAAGGGTACGCTGCTACCATTGATAAAAGCTTTAGATCGACCATCACTGGTAAATACGCGGCGCAAAATACACTCGCCGTCATCTTCCAGCGAATGACTTGCTAAAAATGACTGAACTTGTTGATTTTGATCAACAATAAAAGCTGCACTGATATCCGCTTTGTTTTTTCCATGGCGAACCAAGTTTGAATCAGCACGGGCACCTAATGCCAAGCTAAGTGCTTGTAGCAAGATCGATTTTCCTGAGCCGGTTTCGCCTGTAACGGCGCTCATTCCTGAATCAAAAGACAAGTCTAGTTGTTCAACAACGGCCAAATTCTTTACAGATAACTGCGATAACATACTTAATAACCGCTTATGAGAGCTTCGATCCCCAATGTAATTTTGAGCGAATAATCTCAAAATAATCGTAGTCTTGTGGATGCAGCAGATGCACAAAACTGCCATGCTGTCGTACTCGAATTTCCTGGTCTGGCAGAATTGGGAACGACTCTTGTCCATCAATATGTACACTCACACCTTCACTAGCATCTTTAACGCGCACAACCACTTCACTACCACCTGGCACTAATAGTGGTCGATGACTCATTGTATGTGGGCAAATTGACACAATCCCAATAGCATTAACGCCTGGATGCATAATTGGACCACCGCTTGATAGTGCATATGCGGTAGACCCTGTAGGCGTGGTAATAATTAACCCATCGGCTCTTTGGTTGTTAACAAACTTATCGTCAATATAAACATCAAATTCGATCATCTTGAGTGCGTCTTGACGATTAATCACCGCATCATTTAATGCAGCACTTTGATGTACAACCCGGCCATCTTGCTCTACTTGACAGGATAACAAGCAACGATCCTCTTTGGTAAATTTACCCGCTAACACTTGAGAAACGATATCAAACATATGTCCAACCGAAACATCTGCTAAAAAACCTAAACGGCCAAGATTAATACCCAAAATTGGAATGTTATTATCAACAAAAGTTCGCGCAGTATTTAGTAACGAACCATCACCGCCTACCACGATAATTAAATCTGCTTGGTCGGCAATTAAGGCGTTACCTTCAACCACACCAACACCTTGTGTCTTCAAAAATATGCGTAACTCATCTGCTGTGCCTTTGCTCACAGGGTCGAAAGGCTTACTGATGATGCCAATGGTATTAAACATAAAATTTATCTCAAAAATAGCGCTTGAATTATTTAAAATAGCCACCATATAACTGACTAATATTTAGCTACAAATATACATTAATTGGACAACAAAATGACAAAAAAGCAAGACCAAGAAGAAACCATTGAAAAAGTTGAAGACGAAAACGTAGATACTACTACACAAGAAACACCAGAAGATGACTTGCAGGCGCAATTAGAAGAGGCTCAACAGTCTGCAAAGGATAATTGGGATAAAGTGGTGCGTGCACAAGCAGAAATGGAAAACCTTAAGCGTCGCAATGCTAAAGATTTGGAAAATGCACACAAGTTTGCGCTTGATGGGTTTGTTAAAGCATTGCTTGAGGTTAAAGACTCTCTTACTATGGGAATTAAAACTGCCACTGATGATAACGCCTCAGTGGAAAGCATTACTGAAGGGCTTGAAATGACTGACAAAGTGTTTATTTCTACTTTGGAAAAATTTGGCGTTGAGCTACTAGACCCTACAGGTGAAGTGTTTAATCCAGAGTTTCATGAAGCGGTAACCATGGTGCCAATGCCAGATAAAGAATCCAGCTCGGTATTAGAAGTTGTACAACATGGCTTCACTTTAAATGGACGATTAGTACGCCCTGCAATGGTGGTTGTGGTTCAATAAAAAACCACCAAACAAATATAGTTCGGAGATAATAACCTTTTGTCAATCTAATTTAGCAAATAACAATACGAAAAAATTTGGATTTTTCAGCGTACTGACTAATTATGCTAAGATTGAAAAAATTATATCTCTATGATATAATTTTTGCTCAATTTTGGCCTTAAACCATTAAAACCATGGGTCTAAATTTTTTATTAATCACTTCCAAGGAAACATTATGAAATTAATTCTTTTAGGCGCTCCAGGTGCTGGCAAAGGTACCGTTGCAAAATTACTAACCAAACTTGACGGTTCGGTTCAAATCTCTACTGGCGATATTTTACGTGGCGCTGTTGCAGCGGGTACTGAACTAGGCAAGCAAGCACAAGCAGCAATGAAAGCAGGTGACTTGGTATCTGATGATTTAATCATGGGCATCATGGAAGAGCGTCTTAAAGAGGACGATTGCAAATCTGGCTACTTATTAGACGGCTTTCCGCGCACAATTCCACAAGCTGAAGCATTAAAAGCACTCCTTGAAAAAATGGGTGAAAAGCTTGATGCTGCTGTTGAAATCGACGTTCCTCGTGAAGTAATCCTTGATCGTTTGACAACACGCCGCACTTGTGAAGGTTGTGGCGCAATCTACAATACCAAGTCTAATCCAACTAAGGTTGAAGGTGTTTGTGACAAATGTGGTGGCGCTGCAGTACAACGTGAAGACGAAACTGAAGAAGCTATCAGTAATCGTCTAAATGTATACAACGATCAAACTGCTCCTTTAGTAGGCTTTTACAAAGAAGAAGATTTATTACTTTCTGTAGATGCAACTTCTTCGCAAGCAGTGATTGATGCAATTACAGCGAAAATTGGCTAATTATTTGCAATCTGCTTGCTAAGCTAAGCAAGCAACTCAAATAAACAAAAACCCCGAGCGTGGAAGCGCCCGGGGTTTTTTTATGTTTGTCATACTGCAAGACATGACTTATAATTCTCTTACTAATTCTGAGGAGAGATTCATGAAGCGCTTTTTACTGCCTTTCTTTTTACTAATACTATCTACACTGTCCCAAGCTCAAGGGGAGTTGTTACCAGCAGACCAAGCTTTTGCCTTCAAGGCAAAAGTTGTTAATGAAGAAATTGTGCTTAATTGGGATGTAGCTCAAGGTTATTACCTTTATAAAGAAAAGATAAAAATCTCTAGTGATTATTCAACACAACTCGGCGTTGCCAAGTTTCCACCAGCTAAAATAAAAAACGATGAGTTTTTTGGCAAAATTGGCGTTTATAGAAACACGGTAACAGTCAAAATTCCTGTGCTTGAGGGTGATGCAAAATCCTTGTTGCTTAATGTTACCTTTCAAGGGTGTGCCGATCTAGGTGTATGCTACCCACCGATAACTAAAACGGTTACACTAGATATTAGCGCAATGCAAAGGCCTTCTTTGGTTGACAATGCGCTTGACATGTTCTCACAGGCTAAAAAAGGTGCCCTATCTGTTGTTGATAAAATTACACCCATATCCGATGAACCTTTACCGGCTGACGAAGCATTCGCATTTTCAGCAAGCGTGTTAGATGCAAATACGCTATTAATTGCCTGGGATATTCATCCAGAGTATTATTTATATCACGATAAATTCTTTATTGACGTTAAAGGT
Organism: Candidatus Thioglobus sp.; assembly: GCF_029243085.1. Taxonomy (GTDB): domain Bacteria; phylum Pseudomonadota; class Gammaproteobacteria; order PS1; family Pseudothioglobaceae; genus Thioglobus_A. The sequence goes on from NZ_JAQWSS010000008.1 coordinate 7,626, forward strand.
GCTGAGTTTGGCGATATCAATTTCCCCAAAGGGAAAATTAAGGATGATCCTTTGTTTGGAAAGGTGCAAACCCACAAAGGCAAACTAGAGCTTGAAGTGCCTCTACGCAATATCAAGACTCAGAATATTAGCTTTATCGCAAAGTACCAAGGTTGCTGGTCAGGTGGCATTTGCTATCCACCACAAGAAAAAAATATTGATTTAATCTTGCCAATTCAAGACACTACACCAAAGCCACTGCTTAAGGAGAAAGTAGACAGTGTCATTAATCCAACTAATGATAGATCGACCTCTACAAAAATAGCTATGCCAGTCGATGAACCAGTAGCCGTGTTAAACGAAACAGATAAGATTGCCGCACTGCTACAACAAGACAATATTTTTTGGGTGTTGGCAAGCTTCTTTGGTTTTGGCCTGTTGTTATCGTTAACGCCTTGCGTCTTTCCAATGATTCCAATATTGTCAGGCATTATTGTTGGTCACAAAGGTGAAGTTACAACTCGAAAAGCCTTAATTATGTCAATTGTATTTGTATTGGCAATGAGTGTCACTTACTCAATAGCAGGCGTCTTAGCCGGCTATTTTGGGGAAAACCTGCAAGTACTTTTCCAAACACCTTGGGTGCTGGTTGCCTTTAGCTTGATATTTGTGGCTTTGGCTTTTTCTATGTTTGGTTATTATGATATTCAACTCCCGGCTAGCTTACAAAATAAAATTACTTGTCTTTGCAATAATCAAGAGGGTGGTCATTTATTTGGCGTTGCGATTATGGGTTTTTTATCAGCACTAATCGTTGGCCCATGTGTAGCGCCACCTCTCGCTGGCGCACTGATTTATATTGGTCAAACAGGCGATGCGCTATTAGGCGGTTTGTCATTATTTGTAATGAGTCTGGGCATGGGTGTGCCACTGATTCTAGTTGGAGCTGGTGTATCTAAATTACCACGTGCTGGCGGCTGGATGGACAAAGTAAAGCAAGTTTTTGGCGTGCTGATGCTTGCAGTTGCTGTTTGGCTTCTTGATCGCATCATTCCAACCATTGCCTCTCTTATACTTTGGGCAACAATTTTTAGCGTTGCTCCAATTGCCATGGGCGTGCTCAACAAACTTTCAGATACGCCAAGCGCTTGGACACGCATCTTTAAGGCGATTGGATTATTAATCATGTTTTATGGTGTTTTGCTTTGGGGGTTGGTAGCTCGTGGTGGTGGCGACATGTTAGCACCATTATCTGGCTGGGGAGCGTCTACTGCCCAAACGGCCCAAGCTCACGTACAATTCAAAAAAATTAAAAGTGTTAGCGATCTAGATCAAGCTTTAGCTCAAGCGCAAAACAATCAGCAAATTGTCATGTTAGATTTTTATGCTGATTGGTGCATCTCATGTAAAGAGTTAGAGCGTTTTGTATTCTCCGACCTTGTCGTTGTTAATACCATGAAAAATGTCATAGCCCTACAGGCCGATGTCACTAACAACGATGCTATCGATAAAGCGCTAATGGCCAAATTTAATATTATTGGCCCACCAGCAATCTTGTTTTTTAAGGATAAAATTGAGCATCGCTCCCAGCGTATCGTTGGAGAAATTAACGCTCAGGGTTTTTTAGAGCATTTAAATAATATCAAATAATTATAAAACTTAGCGTCTAAAAGCTGATGAAATCCTACTAACATGCATGATGTTGGTGGTAAAATCTTCTTTATTTAAACTTGTTGCTGGTGTTATGGATATCTTGTTGCTAAATGGTCCAAATCTGAATATGCTTGGTGCTCGTGAGCCAGGACATTATGGCGTCCAGACATTAGATGGTATTGTTAGCAATCTAACCCAACTAGCTGCCGATGCAGGGTTAAGTTTAGAGCATCATCAGGATAATTCTGAAGCAGGACTGATTGACAAAATTCATTCAGCAAACGCCAATTCAACAAAATATATTATTATCAATCCTGCAGCATTCACGCATACTTCGGTAGCTTTGCGCGACGCAATACTAGCGGTTGACATTGAGTTTACAGAAATACACTTGTCCAACGTTTATAAGCGTGAGGACTTTCGTAAGCAATCTTATTTTTCAGACATTGCACAAGGGGTCATCTCTGGCTTTGGCGCTCAGGGCTATGAATTCGCTCTTAGTGCTGCAATTAAATACATTAAATCAAAGGGGTAGATAATGGATATTCGTAAAGTAAAAAAACTCATGGAATTACTAGAACAATCTGGAATGGCTGAAATAGAAATTGTTGAAGATAAAGAGTCAGTTCGCATTTCTCGTTATGGTGACGCACCTATAGCTGCACCTGTAGCAATGGCCGCGCCTGTTGTTGCAGCACCTGTTGTTGCCGAGCCAACAGCCGCCGAAACACCAGTAACAGTTAACGGCCATCCAATCACCTCTCCGATGGTTGGCACTTTCTACGGTTCGCCATCGCCAACTTCTGATGCGTTTGTGTCAATTGGACAGCATGTTAATCAAGGCGATACAATTTGCATCGTCGAAGCCATGAAAATTATGAATCAAATTGAAGCCGATCAATCAGGCACAGTAACTGAAATCTTGTGTAAAGATGGTGAGGCGGTTGAATTTGGCCAAACACTTGTTGTGATTCAATGAGTACACTAAATAAAATTCAAAAAGTTCTAATTGCCAATCGTGGCGAAATTGCGCTTAGAATTTTAAGAGCTTGTAAAGAGCTTGGCATTAAGACTGTTGCAGTTTACTCTACAGCAGATAAAGATCTTAAGCACGTACGCTTAGCAGATGAAGCGGTTTGTATCGGCCCCCACCCATCAACCGATAGCTACCTTAATGTTCCTGCGCTTATTGCTGCCGCTGAGGTTACACATGCAGATGCCATTCATCCAGGCTATGGATTCTTATCTGAAAACGCTGATTTCGCACAGCGAGTTGAAGAAAGCGGTTTCATTTTTATTGGACCTAGAGCTGAAAATATACGAGTTATGGGTGACAAAGTTGCCGCTATTGAAGCTATGCAAAAATCAGACGTCCCTTGTGTTCCTGGTTCAGATGGCGGTTTAGACGAAAATCCAATTAAAAATATGGAACTTGCTCGAAACATTGGCTTGCCAATTATTATTAAAGCATCTGGTGGTGGTGGTGGGCGTGGTATGCGTGTGGTCGAAAATGAAGATGACTTGCTAAACTCAATTGAACTTACAAAAACTGAAGCTCAAAGTTTCTTTGGAAATCCAGAAGTCTACATGGAAAAATTCTTAACTACGCCTCGTCATGTTGAAGTTCAAGTTTTAGCGGATGAACACGGTAATGCGGTCCATCTAGGCGAACGCGATTGCTCTATGCAACGCCGCCACCAAAAAGTAGTGGAAGAGGCGCCGGCACCAGGAATCAAGCCAGAGCTACGCAATAAAATTGGCTCTATTTGCGCTAAAGCCTGTCAGGCGATCAACTACCGAGGTGCAGGTACATTCGAATTCTTGTTTGAAAATGACGAATTTTATTTTATTGAAATGAACACGCGTGTCCAAGTAGAGCATACTGTAACCGAAATGATTACTGGTATTGACATTGTCCGTGAACAAATTTTAATTGCAGACGGCCAAGAATTGTCGTTAACTCAAGACGATGTAGTGATCAAGGGTTGTGCAGTTGAGTGTCGTATCAATGCCGAAGATCCTAATAACTTTATGCCCTCTCCAGGAAAAATTACACAATATCATGTTGCTGGCGGTTTAGGAGTTCGTGTTGACTCACATATTTATAACGGCTATACAGTACCTCCTCATTATGATTCTATGATTGGTAAACTTATCACCCATTCTGATACACGTCTTGGGGCAATTATCAAAATGCAAAACGCTTTAAGTGAGATGGTTATTGACGGTATAAAAACCAACATCCCTCTTCAAGCCCGCATCATGGAAGACGAAGGGTTTCAAGAAGGCGGCGTCAACATTCACTATCTTGAAAAAATGCTAGGTGAATCACACTAAAAAAAATTAAAAAATATGATTAAAGCAGGCATTATTGGCGGCACTGGATATACTGGTGTTGAGTTACTTAGATTACTTCACAATCATGAAAGTGTAGAAGTAATTGCTATCAGCTCTCGTTCGGAAGCAGGACAGCTAGTTAGCAAATTTTTTCCATCTCTAGCAGGGCGAACAGAATTGGCGTTTACTGCACCTGATGACGCAATCCTGGATGAGTGTGATGTAGTCTTTTTTGCAACACCTCATGGTGTAGCCATGAAAACCGCTGGAAAATTCATTGAAAAGGGTATCAAGGTAATCGATTTAGGTCCAGACTTTCGCTTGCGTGACAAAGATGAGTATGCGCAATGGTACGGCCTAGAAAACTTTCAAGAAGAATTGCTTGAATCATCAGTCTACGGACTGTCTGAAATTAATCGTGAACAAATTAAAAAGGCGCAATTAATTGGCAACCCTGGCTGTTTTCCAACAACTGTTTTATTAGCGCTTAAACCCTTAATTGAAAACGATTTAATTGACTTGTCAAACATTATTGTAGACTCTAAAACAGGTGTCAGTGGTGCAGGTCGTGGCGCAAACCAAGCAATGTTATTATGTGAAACCAGCGAGTCTGTTAAGGCGTATGGTGTGAGTGGTCATCGCCATTATCCTGAAATCAAACAAGAGCTATCTTTATTAGCAAACGGAAAATCCATTGGCTTAACTTTTGTCCCGCATCTGGTTCCAATGATTCGCGGCATGGAGTCCACAATTTATGTAGACTTATTGAATGCTGATGTTGATGTACAATCAATCCTTGAAGATGCTTATAAGGACGAGAATTTTGTGACAGTTCTTGATGCTGGTATTGTGCCTGCAACGCGTAACGTTAAATCAAGTAATTTCTGTCAAATTGCTGCGCAAAAAGCCTTTGGTGGCAAGCTAGTCATAACATCTGTTATTGATAATTTAGTCAAGGGCGCTTCTGGTCAAGCCATTCAAAACATGAATATTATGTTTGGTTTAGATGAAAAATCAGGCTTGACATCAATTGGCTTGTTGCCTTAAATTATAGGAGACATTATGTCCGAAACATTAGAATTAGAAGAGGCAGATATTATCTTCAGCGACAGCGCTGCCAGTAAAGTATCAGCATTAATCCAAGAAGAAAAGAATGATAATCTACAGTTACGCGTCTATATTACAGGCGGTGGTTGCTCAGGATTTTCATATGGCTTTACCTTTGATGAAGAATATAAAGAAGGCGATTCTGGTGTTGAGAAAAACGGTGTAAAGTTGGTTGTCGATCCAATGAGTTACCAATATTTAATTGGCGCCACTGTAGACTACCTTGAAGATTTACAAGGGTCGCGCTTCATTATTCACAATCCGAACGCCAAAACTACTTGTGGTTGCGGATCGTCTTTCTCAGTTTGATAGTCAATTAAAGAAAATATGATTGAATACATTCCTGGCTTGGCAGGCGTCCCTGCAACAGAATCCTCCATTTCATCTATTGATGGAAAAAACGGCATCTTAGCGTATAGAGGCTACTCTATAGAAGATTTGGCAAAAAATGCCTCTTTCGAAGAGGTTGCCATGCTTTTACGAGATGGGGAACTGCCGAATGAGACAGAACTAGAAACTTTCAGATGTGTACTGCACAAACGCTACGAAGTAAAACGCAATATTAGAGAGATGATGTGGGCATTACCTGCAAGTGGCCATCCAATGGATGTATTGCAAACTGCGATTGCTGCTATGGCCACCTTTTATCCCGATGCAGGCGCTAAAAACCCTGATTCGGCATTTACGCAAAGTGCACTGACCAAAATTATTGCTAATATGAGCACCTTAGTTGCTATGTGGGCTAGAATTAGTGCAGGATATGATCCAATTCCTCCTAGCAAAAACATGTCTTATGCAAAAAACTTCTTATACATGTCATTTGGAGAAGAGCCGGCTGATGATATCGTTCAACTATTTGACGCTTGTTTAATTCTACACGCCGAGCACACTATCAATGCCAGCACTTTCTCAGCTATGGTAACTGCATCAACCCTAGCCAATCCGTTTGCTTCAATTTCTGCAGCGGTTGGAACGTTGGCTGGTTCGCTACATGGAGGGGCCAATGAAGATGTCTTAAAAATGTTAGATGAAATTGGTGCTGCTGAAAATGCTCGTGGCTATATTGAAAATCGCTTGAAAAACAAACAAGTTATCTGGGGAATGGGGCATCGTGAATACAGTGTAAAAGACCCTCGAGCCAAAATACTGCAAGAAATGATAGAGTCCTACATTAAGAAAAACAATGTCAAGTTATCGAAACGTTTTGAGACTGCACTAGAAGTTGAGCGAGTATGTGAAGAGCTATTGGCCACAAAGGGTGTTTATCCAAATGTAGACTTCTATTCGGGTATTTTGTACTCTGAAATATTTAAAATTCCAAAAGAGCACTTTACGCCAATTTTTGCTATGGCAAGGTCCGCTGGTTGGGCAGCACATTGGCATGAACAGGTTGGACATAATCGAATCTTTCGACCGACGCAAATTTACACAGGCAGTGATTTTAGAGATTACCCGATAAAATAATAGTTATGGAGAATACAACGCACTTTGGATTTAAAGATGTAGCTACCGAAGACAAGCAAAGCTTGGTTCGTGGAGTTTTTGACTCGGTTGCCGGAAAATACGATCTGATGAACGATGTGCTTTCATTTGGTGCGCATCGCCTGTGGAAGCGCTATACTATAGCGTCTTCAAATGTCAAGCCTGGGGACAAAGTGCTAGATATTGCAGGCGGAACTGGTGATTTAGCTATAGAATTTCGAAAAAAAGTAGGCGATTCTGGTCATGTTATTTTGTCTGATATTAACGCAGCTATGCTTGGCGAAGGTCGCAAAAACCTGATCAACCAAGGTGTTTTTGGTGTCGATTTTATTCAACTCAATGCCCAATACCTACCATTTAAAGATAACTCATTTGATTGTATTTCGATCGCTTTTGGACTTCGCAATGTGACTGACAAAGACCAAGCTTTACGTGAAATGCATCGAATATTAAAGCCTGGTGGCTGCCTCTTAATTTTAGAATTCTCAACAACTGACTCTGAGTTTCTTAAAAAATTTTATGATTTTTATTCATTTAATATTATGCCAAAACTGGGTGAAATAATTGCTGATGATAAAAACTCTTACCAATACTTGGCCGAATCTATCCGTAAACACCCTAATCAGGAAACACTAAAAGACATGGTGCTGAATGCCGGATTTGGATTTTGTGAATATCATAACCTTTCTGGTGGCATTGTGGCCTTGCACAAAGGCATCAAGGCTTAGGCGTCTCTCGTGCAACATTTTGTTCTAGAGCAAGCCTTAAATCTCTTGATTGAAAAAGGCTCAATCAATCTAAAACCACTAGACCAAAAAGTGGTTCGATTTTCACTACAAGACTTACCTCTAGACGTGAATTTTTTATGCACCAACAACCGTATATTTGTTCTTAATGATATCGATCGCCCTAGCAATGTTGCTATCAAATTAAAAGCTAGTGCGTTTTTTTCTCTATTCAAAGGCGAAGACTTGGCTGAGCTACTTAGACAAGATCAAATTACCATTCACGGTGATGTTAAAACTGCTCAATTGCTAGTTGACTTATTGCAATCCATTGAGATTGACCTAGAAGAAATCCTGTCTCGATATACTGGCGATATCATTGCTCACGAAGCGGGCAAAGTGGCTGCTAACTTTAAAAAATCTACTAAACATTCATCTAGCCCGATAAATGTAATAAAAGATGGTTTTAGCAACTTATTGATCAACCCAACAGTGTCTGAGCTGTATAAAAACAAACAGCAATAATTGTGGATAGTTTTCTTAGATTTTTAAAAATCTCACGAGTATTGATGCACTACCGTTTGGATTCATTAATATTATCAACTCCATTATTAAAAAGTTTCAAACCCTTTTTATACTTAATACCTTGGCATTATTTTCCAGTGAAGAACCTCTCAAGAGGCGAAAGGATTCGCTTAGCACTTGAAGAACTCGGCCCGATCTATATTAAATTTGGGCAAACACTCTCTACTCGGCCAGACTTACTGCCTATTGATATCAGCCTTGAATTAAAAAAACTCCAAGACAGCTGCCCTGCATTTGACACGCAAAGTGCCAAATCACTTATAGAAAAAGCCCTAGGTAATAAAATTTCAGCCCTATTTACACACTTTGATGATCAGCCACTAGCCAGTGCTTCAATTGCTCAAGTTCATACTGCAATCACCCTTACCGGAGAGGAAGTGGTGGTTAAAGTTGTACGCCCTGAAATTGAACAATTAATTGCTGGCGACATCAAATTAATGTATAGCCTAGCCAGGTTAATTAATAACCATCCATTATCTAAAAAAATTCATCCTATTGAGATTGTTAAAGAATTTGAAGCGATTATCAATGATGAGCTTGATATGCGTATTGAAGCCCGGCATTGCGACAAACTAAGGAAAAATTTCAAGGAATCTAGTTTGCTTTATGTGCCCAAGGTGCATCATCATTTAAGCGCTGTAAATGTCTTGACCACAGAGCGTATTTACGGCACACCTGTTGGCGAGATAGCCACCTTAAAAGCAAAAAATATTGATATGAAACGCCTGGCAGAAGAGGGTGTTATTATCTTCTTTACTCAAGTTTTTAAACATAACTTTTTCCATGCTGATATGCATCCTGGCAATATCTTCGTCTCTGACGAAGGTCAATATATTGGTGTAGACTTTGGCATAATGGGAACACTTACGGAAGAGGACAAAGATTTTTTATCTGAGATTTTCCTCGCGTTTTTTAATCAAGATTACCAAAAAGTAGCTCAAGTGTATATTGACTCAGGTTGGGTTGGCTCCAATACAAATGAAAAAGCTTTCGAAGCAGCTGTACAAAAAATATGTGCACCCATGTTTGATAAGCCACTAGGCGAAATATCTTTTGGACAGGTGTTGCTTGATCTGATCCAAGAGGCAAAGAATTTTGATATTAGTGTACAACCACAACTATTGTTATTAGACAAGACGCTGCTCAATATCGAAGGTCTTGGCAGACAGCTCTATCCACAACTAGACTTATGGTCTACTGCAAAACCATTTTTAGAAGATTTAATGAAAGAGAAATATAGCATGAAAAATACTTTTGAAAAGTTAAAAGAGGATGCGCCACAATTGTTCAGAGACATTCCTGAACTGCCATCACTAACTATTAACGCACTCAAGCAGCTAGCAAAAATGAAAGATATAAACAAGCTATACGCTCAACAAACCGATCAAATCGTTAAACAGTTGAAAGAAAACGCCAACAAGCAAACTTCGGCAATATTTGCAGGGGCGTTATTTATTCTAAGCGGTGTATTTGCGGTCAATACCCTATGGATAGCAGGTAGTATAAGTACTGTTATTGCATTGACATTTTGGCTAAAATCTAGATAGTACTACAAAACAACAACATTTAAGGTAAAATAAATGCCTTGATATATTTGGTCGCAAAATATATTAACAAGCAACACCCATATTAAGGTGTTTTTTTTATTTTACGGAGTACAAACATGAGTTTAACAGTCAATGCAACAGTGCGTGAAGATCAAGGTAAAGGTGCGAGCCGCCGCCTACGTCACGCTGAAAAAGTTCCTGCAATTATTTACGGTGCAGGAAAAACACCAACTAACATCACATTAGATGTTCATGAAATTACACACTTATTAGCAAACGAAGAATCGTACACATCAGTTCTCGATCTAATGGTGGACAAGAAAAAAGAGGCTGTAATTATTAAAGACTTGCAGCGTCACCCTGCCAAAAACATCGTAACTCATGTTGACTTCTTGCGTATTGACATGAATCAAGCTCTAGTAACGAGCATTCCATTACATTTCATTGGTGCCGATGATAACGAAAGTGTTCGACTAGGTGCTATCGTCAACCAATTTGTTACTTCAGTAGAAGTTTCTTGTTTACCGGCTGATTTACCAACGGCAATTGATGTAAATATTACAGACTTAGCAATGGGTGGTCACATCAGCTTGACAGGTCTAGACATGCCTAAGGGCGTTACAATAACGGCACTTACCCATGGTGATATTGAAGCTCACGACCAAAGCGTTGTAGCTATACAAGAAGCCAAGATTATGGCCGAAGTTGAGGATGACGCACCAGTCGCACCAGAGACTGAAGTTGCTGGCGACAAAGCTAACGAAGAAGGCGACGAGTAATATCTCTAAATAAGGCATTATGGCAATAAAACTGATAGTTGGCCTTGGCAATCCGGGAAAAGAATATCAGTCACATCGTCATAATGTTGGCTTTTGGTTTTGTGAAGCGCTAGCTAATCTATACTCAAGTACATTCAAAAAAGAAACAAAGTTTTTTGGAGATGTTGCACAAGTTAATATCTGCGGATTGCCTGTGCGTCTATTAAAACCAAATACTTTTATGAATCGTTCTGGTCAATCCATTCAAGCATTGGCAAAATTCTATCAGATTAATGCTGATGAAATTCTAGTTATTCATGATGAATTAGA
>NZ_JAQWSS010000064.1 GCF_029243085.1 Candidatus Thioglobus sp.
TTTTGATAATATGTATAAAATAAATTATAAACTACTTATGTTATTTGTAGAAGTCTGCAAATTTAATCGCATCAATCATCAGCCTTTGTTTAATTAGTTGTTGAATAAATCATGATGAACAACTGTATTGTGTCAATCCGCCAATATTAAACAGTTCAGAGGGTTTTAATCGGTAGTATTTCTCTTCAATATCCTTAGATTGCTCTGCATAAGGTTGTGTCATCACATCTTGTAGTTCTCGAACTAATGAATAATTTTGCTCAGTTGCCTGCTGATATGCAGGTTTAACAAACCACTCTCTCAAACTGTATTTTGGGTTAATGAGTTTCATTTTTTTCGAGAGCTCCTCACGAGAGTGGGTTGCAGTAGCTTTTAAGTTGGCCGGGCTACAACTGATTAGCTGCCATTTTTTAAGCCACTCAGACCAGTGCTTATCTATCTCTTCTGACGTTGAATTTACATAAAAGCTTTCTTTAAGAGCGGTAATATCCTCAGGTATTGATGAGAGCTCACGAAAGAAGAGTGTATAGTCCACTGGAGTTTGTATCATGAGAGTGGCTAGCTCGCTGAACAGTTCCGCGTTAAATTCATCCAAGCCAAGTTTATCGGCCCACATTTTTTCCATTTGTGTTTGCATTGTTTGTGCAAAGCCATTTTTAATTTCTTCTAGCACTTGTAGATGGTCATGATGCGAAGTCAGTAAAGGTTGCAGCGCTTTGCAGAACATTTGAAAGTTACGTTCAGCTGCTATTGGCTGGTTTAGAAAGGCAAAGTGATCTCCGCCACCTGACCAAGGTTGATAGCGTGGGTTAAACTCATCACAGAATCCAAATGGGCCAAAATCGAGAGTAAAGCCACCAGCGGCACAATTGTCACTATTAAAATTTCCCTGGCAATAGCCAACACGTATCCAGTTAGCAACCAGAGAAGTCAAACGATTACGAAACTCACGTGCAAGTAGCACCACTTTTTCTGCAGTATCTAGCTGCTGGTCGATTGTATTAGCATATTCACGATCAATTAAGTGTAATACCATCATCTCAAGCTCTTGCATAGCTTGTGGATGCTCATTCTTACGGGCACGACGACCAAAGAGCTCTAGCTGTCCAACTCGAATAAACGATGGCGCAACACGCGTAGAAATGGCAACTGACTCTGAGGCAAGCATATCAGGATCCATTGAACGAGAGCCTTCTGAATACCAGGGGCGGTTAACTCTTTCTGTTTTTGAAACATATAAGCTGAGTGATCTTGACGTTGGTACGCCAAGTGCATGCATATGCTCTTGAGCTAAAAATTCGCGGATGCTTGAGCGTAGAACGGCACGGCCATCTGCACCTCGGCAATATGGCGTACGCCCTCCGCCTTTTAGCTGCATTTCCCAGCGCTGGTTATTAATCACAGCTTCAAGCACTGAAACGGCACGACCATCACCATAGCCATTACCAGTTTGGAATGGACACTGTTGATAATATTCAGTACCAAAGATGGAAAGTGCATAGCCAGTTGCCCATCCAGCTGTACGCATCGGTTTTGGAACGCTCGAGGTGTTGCCAGAAAACATTTGTATGAAATCGTCAGCTTGCGCTAACTTGTCTGCAAAACCAAGCTCGTGAAAAAAATCCTTACTATGTGTAATGTACTCTGGGTTTTCTATCGGCGTTGGGTTGACCGAGACATAGTGACCTGAAAATACTTGTCGTGTGTCGTGATCAACACCATTTGCTTTTGCATCAGGGTCGCAATTAAGCGTATTAATAAATGAATAATCAGCTAGCTGCGCAAGATCGTTAAGAGTGTCAATTTTTGTAGAGACTTTTTGAGATGTTTTTTTTGTCATGTAGTTATTTTATATCAATGACATTAAGGCATTTAAAGATGTTAAAGAGGTGATCAGTCTTATTTTTTGACAAAAAAAAGACTTCCGAAGAAGTCTTATTTAATAGAATATGGTGCCCGGGGCCGGAATCGAACCGGCACGCCCGTGAAGGCGCAGGATTTTAAGTCCTGTGTGTCTACCAATTTCACCACCCGGGCATGAATTGTGTAATTACTATAGACACATTAAAAAGAAGCAATTATATACTAAGCATTGGTAAAATTCTATTTTTTTGTGGTGGGTTTCTATGGGAATTGTAAAGTTAATTATTATTGTTTTAATTGTCTGGCTAGGTTTTAGCATTTGGCGCAAACTTCGACAAGTAAAAAACAATGACATTGCTCAGCCATCTACTAGAAAAATGCTTTCTTGCAGTGTTTGTAAAATGCATATTCCTGAAAGTGAAGCCATTATTCCAAATGGTAAAGCTTTTTGTTCTACGAAATGTTTGGGGTAACTAAATGAAATTTTTACTTGATTTTTTTCCAATTGTTCTTTTCTTTATTGTTTATAAAACAATGGGACTATATGCGGCGATTTACGCGATGATCGCTGCTACTGCTATACAAATGGGCGTTTCTCGTTTTCAAACGGGAAAATTTGAGAAAGCGCATATTATTACTTTTGGTTTGCTGGTGGTGTTTGGCGGCATTACATTAGCTGTTAAAGACCCTGCGTTTATTATGTGGAAGGTTAGTGTGCTGTATGTTGTCTTTGCCTTAGCATTAATACTGAGTATGTGGATTGGCGAAAAGACGTTACTGCAACGGATGTTAGGAAAAGAATTAGATTTACCGTCTCAAGTTTGGGATCAGTTGACTTGGCTTTGGGGGCTTGGGTTTGTAGGTATCGCCATAGTTAATGCTTATTATGTTGAGGTGGCACTCAAGACCCGAGAGGCTTTATTTGGCGCAACTGAATTAGACCCATCAATTGAATTAACAGAACTAGATTGTGTAGCAACAACTGCAGAGCAACTTTGTCTTGTTGCGCAACAGACTGAGGAGTCATGGGTAAATTTCAAATTATTTGGAACAATGGGGTTAACGTTTATTTTGATAATCATAACGGTCACCTTTATCAGTAAATACATTAAAGAAAAAGAGAAATAGAAATTATGAAACGCACACCGTTATATCAAGCACATATTGATGCTGAAGGAAAGATGGTCGATTTTGGTGGATGGGAAATGCCACTTAATTACGGCTCTCAGATTGAAGAACATCATCAGGTTCGAACTGATGCCGGCATGTTTGACGTTTCTCACATGACAGTGGTTGACATCAAAGGTGCAGATGCGAAAGTTTTCTTGCAAACATTAATTGCAAACGATGTTGATAAATTAAAAACAAAGGGTAGGGCGTTATACAGCTGCATGCTTAATGAAACTGGTGGTGTGGTTGATGATTTGATTGTCTACTATTTAGATGACAAAGATTATCGCATGGTGATCAATGCAGGCACTACAGAAAAAGATATCGCTTGGATTAATGAGCAAGCAGCAGTATTTAGTGTGAGTGTTAAACCTCAATTTGATCTGGCTATGATTGCCGTTCAAGGGCCAAATGCCCGTGAAAAAGTCTTTGCCGCTATGCCAGGTGTTGAAGAGGTTGCTGGTGAATTAAATCCTTTTAATGCGGTAGGCTTAGGTGGCTTGTTTATTGCTCGTACTGGTTATACCGGCGAGGATGGGTTTGAGATTATGCTGCCTGAGAAGTCAGCTGAATTTACTTGGAAAATGTTATTAGAGGCAGATGTCAAGCCTTGCGGTTTAGGTGCTCGAGATACACTTCGCTTAGAGGCTGGTATGAGTTTATATGGCTCAGAAATGAATGACGAAGTCTCACCATTAGAAGCGGCATTAACTTGGACTGTAGATTTAACCAATGAAGAAAGACGTTTTGTTGGTCGCGATGCATTAGAAGCACTAAAAGCAGAAGGCACTGAAAAAACCATTGTTGGCCTTGTATTAGAAGGCAAAGGCGTCATACGCGATCATCAAAAAGTTGTGACTAGTTTAGGCGAAGGTGAAGTGACTTCAGGTACATTCTCTCCAAGTATGGGCAAGGCTATTGCGTTAGCAAGCGTGCCAAAAGACGCAGAAGGGTTGTGTGAAATCGAGATGCGAAATAAATTGGTTTCGGCTAAAATAGTCAAACCGCCATTTGTACGAAATGGCAAAGTATTAGTTTAAAAAAAATATTATTAATTACTAGGAGTTTGCAAGTATTTTTCTTTTGAAAAAAAGAGAAACGGCGCAGTAAAGAGTATGAGTGAAGTAAGAGACGACAGACAATACACTGAAACCCATGAGTGGATTTTAGATAACGGTGATGGAACATACACAATGGGCGTTACTGATCATGCTCAAGAATTACTTGGCGATATGGTATTCGTTGAATTGCCTAGCGAAGGTGATGAAGCTTCACATGAAGATGAATTTTGTGTAGTTGAATCAGTTAAAGCAGCTAGTGGCGTTTATGCGCCTGTTGATCTTGAAGTAATTGCGGTCAATGAAGCATTAGATGCTGAGCCAGAATTAGTCAACTCAAGCTGTTATGATGACGGCTGGTTAGTAAAATTTACAGCAGAAGCGATTGACGACTTAATGTCTGCTGAAGATTATGCTGACACTCTAGATTAAGTAGCAGCTCTTGGTTAATTCACTGGTTGCCTATAAAGGCAAGCCTGCGCGCGTTGTTAATGTTGCTACACATAAATTTGAAATAGAATTTACAGACGGCGTAACACGCAAGGTTAGAGAAAAAGATTTTCGATTTATTCATCCTGAATTTACCAAGGTGAATGACTCGTGTGCGCACGCAGATGTTAGCGTGTTGGAAGAATTTCAAGAAGAAGTTCTAACACTACAAGAAATTACTGAATGGCTGTTTGATGAATATACTGCCCAAACTGCCTGGTGCACCTGTCTATTGGTTGAGGATGGATTGTATTTTTACTGGCAAAAAGACAGTGTTTTTGTCAGACCAAATGAACAGGTTCAAGGCATTCTTGATAAGCGCAATGCAGAAAAATTAGCGGCTGAAAGCCTACAGCATTGTATCGATAATCTCAATAATAATACTTTTGACGAGCAAGATATTCCATACTTGCAAGAGGCCGCTAAAGTTGCCCTAAATCAGTCAAAGCATGCAAAAATTTTAGATCATGTGGGTATTGAGAACAATGAAGAGTCTGCTTATAAATTCTTGCTTAAGGTGGGTTATTTTACAGACAGTTTTAACCCATATCCAGCACGATTTTCCATTCCAGAAGATGAAGAGATTGAGGTTAGCTTGCCAGAAATTGAGCGTGTCGATCTAACTCACATGACCTGTTACGCCATTGATAACGAAGGCTCTAATGATGCCGATGACGCTATCAGTGTTGATGGTGATCGTCTTTGGATCCATATTGCGGATGTTTCAACCATTGTTGATTCGGGCTCAGAGCTTGATGAATACGCCCGTGAGCGTGGTTCAAATCTATATTTGCCAGAGCAAATTATTCATATGTTGCCTACGTCAATTACCAAAGCATTAGCATTAGGTGAAACTGAAACCTCACCGGCTTTGTCGATTGGTCTTAACATGAATGAAGGTATTGTTAGTAATATTGAAGTCGTACACAGCACCATTAAAGTTACCAATACTACTTATGAGGCTGTTGACCAAGAGCTAGATAGCAATCCTGATTTTATTAAGATTCAAACTTTTGTTGATCAGCATAAAGCTTTCCGTGAAAAAAGTGGATCAATCAGTCTTAATTTGCCTAATGTTGATGTTAGATACATTGACGAAAAAGTGCAAATCGAGCCGCAGAAATCCAGTCCTAGTCGTGATTTTGTTGCAGAGATTATGGTTACTGCGGGCCGCACCATTTCGCAGTATGCACAAGAAAATGACATTGTTATGCCGTATGCCTTGCAAGATGAAGGTGACTTCCCACAGGAAGTGCTAGATAAGAAAGAGAATCTGAGTACGGCCGAATCATTTCAAGCGATTAAGTTCTTTAAGCGTTCAGCCACTTCTATTAAGCCACTGCCGCATTACGGCCTAGGCTTGGATTCGTACTTAAGAATTACCAGTCCACTTAGACGTTATTACGATCTACTTGCACATCAGCAATTATCAAACTTCATTGCTGGTAAGCCAACGCTAGATAAAAAACGTGTTAAAGAGATTGTCGGCATTAACAATAATGCTTTGGCTAGTGTTGGCCGTGTAACTCGCTTTAGTAACGATCATTACAAGTGTTTGTTTTTAAAGCGCAATCCTGGCTGGAAAGGCGAGGGTATTGTTGTTGATATTCGTGGTGACAAAGTCTTGTTCATGGTTCCTGAAGTAGGAACAAGACTTTGTCACCACGAATATCAACAACAATAC
>NZ_JAQWSS010000066.1 GCF_029243085.1 Candidatus Thioglobus sp.
TGAGTTACCAAAGAAAGCTGAAGCTGAAGTAGCTGCTACTAAAGTAGTAATTGCGATAATTTTTTTCATGTTAATCTCCCAGATTATTATGTAGTTTCAACACAATCATTATTGACAGTGTTATTTAAAGTGCTGAACCATTGTTCAGCATTAAATGTATTATACATTAATTATATATTAGTAATCAATTATATTCTTATATTTTGAGTAATCATCGTTTTTATTTAACAGCTACTCAAAAAAATTCTACTCTACTAAAACTCTTGAAGTAGTTGAGGCGGCAGGTGATAATCCATATCCCTGTTTGCCATATATTGAGTCAGAATTGCCGCTATAGTGCAATTGATTGCCTACTGCCTTTTCAATTTCTCTCGATTGATCCTTAAAATTCTGAATGCCAGTTCCAAGATTTATTGGCATTTCATCAACAAAGAAAGTTTTACTAGTCGAGTGTGTAATCTGTTCTAAAGTTTTACTGAAATCAGTATCTTGAAGCCAATTACTTGGTTGAGCTTGACTAGGGATAACCATTGCATTATTTGGTATAAACGTTGGGTTTTGACGATAACTCTTAAGCGAAGTTGGTCGAGCACCATAACGACTCATGTTTCGAGCATCATTAGCCGGGGAATATTGTCCATTACCAGACATAGGATTCCAATTAGCATTGTTACTCCACGGAACTGAATTGTTATATCCAGTACCAGTTGCAAATGGCATCATGCTATCAGTATTAAAGAATGCCGAAGCATTAACAGATGAAATACCGATGATGATAAAAAATAAATTTACTTTTTTCATGACATTTGTCTCAATAACTTAATTGATATTATTATACCATAATATAGATATAACCTCATATTTCACTAAAATTCCCTGCTAATTTTTTTGTATAGTTATGTATCACTGTTATAGCAATCATCAAACAATGTTAATGCAAGACTATCGTTAATACTAATATAATAAACATCTAATAAAATATTTGCTCAAGGGTTGAATAATCACATCTTTGATTTAATGTTATCAATCTAACCCACTTCAGCTTTAAGCAAAATCAATCAGCATGATTACAATATGAATCACAAACAATCTTAGATTTTTACACATGTTTTAAAGTATTGATGTTTTTTACTAAATAAAGTATATCAAGATACAAAAATAGAGAATAGCATTCAAATGTAATAGTCATTATGCTAACTTCTGGTTCAGAGCAAGTGAAAATTCTTAAAATCAACCAAATCGAGGCTGTGATTGTCTAATGGATTCAGAATATCCTTTAATTTAACCGAAATAGGTTGTCACCACACTTATACTTGCCTTAGTATCTTAAAATTCAAATTTGGCTAAATTTCGAGGTAAAAATTAATCACGTTAAGCCTAATTTCAATTTAATACCTATCTGGAAAGGATTAGTTTTCAAGAACATCAACAAAATAGTAGTAGGTTTTTAAGTTATCATAACTTTAATAACATTAAAAATTTGTGCTCATCAGGAAGAGTTAGCAATATATTTAATAATGATAGATTTTATTAATGATAATATTATTAAAAGTTTAAATACCAATCTATTCATACCGGGCTACTTTTAATACTGGTAAATTATCAACATAGCTTTTAATATCTCATCATCAAGCCCTGTTCACTCTCAAGAATTAAATTACCTTACGCATCAAATGATGAATACATTTGATAACGAATAAATTTAAGATGAAAGTTGGATTCATACTATAAATCAGAGTTCTAATAATGGATTATTGTGTGTATGCTATTTTTGAAGAGTGGTAAATGCTTATTTTTTTGGTAATTCTTGAATAAAATCCTAAATAATAAACTATGTTGAACTTCTTAAATGTTGCTTACATTGATGAATGAATTGACGTTAATAAAATAAGATAACTCTTTCTACTATTTTTTTTTGAATTAATTAAATTAAATTCAAAATAAAAACATCAATAAGTTTAATCGCAATCAGTAGTTTTTAATCAAGACTAAATAGATCTATCAAATCATCATACACAAGGGGCGTCTTATTAAAGTATTCGTACAAAATACTGACAGTTGCTAGCTAACGCATAAACTAATATAACGATTGCAACAATAAGTTCATTTGCTATTCATAAAGATAAAACCTGATATAGGTCTCATTTTTTTTAGAATGAGGGTGCTAATCCATAAGTCATTAATTCAAATAAAACATATTATTCGAAACCCAATCAAATTTTATGGTTCGTTTACATAAGCATATAAGACGGTGTTAGATAGAATTATAAAAAGAATTATGTATTTACTGTTTCACGTGAAACGCATAAAAGGATCCTATAAATAAAAACGGCGACACATAGGTCGCCGTTTTTATTCGTTATTAAATATGGTGCCGATAGCCAGAGTCGAACTGGCACGAGCGTAGCTCACTACCCCCTCAAGGTAGCGCGTCTACCAATTCCGCCATATCGGCAAATGATTTTGTTTATTGAGGAATATCGCTAGTATCTGATACAGTAGAAGAAGGTGTCATCATTGGCACATCCGAAGGTACAACATCTAACGGACCGGATTGCTCCATAATACTATTTGCTTCTTTATCTGTAGTTGTTTCGTTGGTAGCTAAATAAGCCAAGGTTAAACTAGTTACAAAAAATGCAGTTGCAATACTAGCTGTTAACTTATACATAAATGAATTTGCACCACGAGCACCGAATACAGATCCAGATGCGCCAGCACCAAAAGCAGCGCCAGCATCTGCACCCTTACCATGCTGCATTAAAATTAGTGCAACGAGGCCTAGGGCCAACAACACATGAATAATTAAAATAATTTGAAATGACATAGCTTAACCCGCCTTACAAATTTGTAAAAAATCATCTGATTTTAATGAAGCTCCACCAATCAGGCCACCATCAATATCTTCACAACCTAACAACTCAGTTGCATTACCTGGATTCATACTACCACCATACAAAATAGAGCAAGTTTGAGCAATATCAGCATTATTTTGGGCTAACATTGAGCGGATGAATGCATGTGCATCTTGTGCTTGCTGTGGTGTTGCTGTGACACCTGTTCCAATTGCCCAAACTGGTTCATAAGCAATAATAATATTCTTAAAAGCTTCAATACCTACAAGATCAATAACTGCTTGAATTTGAAGAGATACAACATTTTCCATGTTGCCAGACTCTCTCTCATCTAATGTCTCACCAATGCAGAATAGTGGTGTTAATCCATTATCTAATGCCACTTGAACTTTATGGGCAACAACGTCATCAGTTTCACCGTATAAACTTCTTCTTTCAGAATGTCCAACAATCACGTATTGAGCACCAAAATCTTTAATCATATCTGCACTCACCTCACCGGTAAAAGCGCCTGAAGCATTAACGTTAAGATCTTGTGCTCCAAGATTAAGTTGTGAATGAGTTATTAATGCTTCAACTTGTGACATGTATGGTGCAGGAGCACAAACTATCACCTTGGACTTTACATCCGCCATACCTGCAAGAATACCCATCACTAAAGTGTTGACTGTTTCTTTTGACGCATTCATTTTCCAGTTGCCTGCAACAATAACTTGACGCATAATAATTCTCATAATAAAAAAGGAATGAATGTTACGCTATTTACTGATAAAAATCAACGCCTAAAGGCTTAGTGCGTTGACTTAGAGCCAAAATAAAGCGCCAAAGAAACCATTAAGATTCCTAAAGAAAAATAGACTAAATCTAATGCACTAACAAAAGTCATGGAAAGAGAAACCTCGAAAAAAGTTACAACTAATATCATTAAAATAACTTTAGCCAATTTAGCCTTCAAATCATCTAAAGAATTAATAACTAATACCTTGGATGACTGGCCACTACCTTTGGCATCATCAATTTCACTAATAAACAACTCATATAATCCAAGGGCAAAAATTAATAGAATAGTAGCCAATAAAAAACCATCTATTGAACCCACTGTATGCGCCACCATTTCAATTTTAAGCGCTCTTTTAGCTTCAGCATTTGCGCCAATATAATCACCTGCATGGCTAATTAGACTAGCAACATCAATTGCTGTTATAACGAATAATAATAACGACAATAACAACGAAGAAACCACAGCTGCCAAAACCATTAGCCTTGAACTCCATAACAACTTCTCAAAATACTTTTCTAAACCAATCATGTAAATCCTTTTAAAACAAATATAATGCTAAAGTATATCATTATAAATTTCAAATAGCGATTATGTCACAAACTTGGACACAATGTCTAAATACACTTAAAGATACCATTCCGTTATCTCAATACAGTATTTGGGTTCAACCATTAAAGGCACTTGAAGATGGAGAAACTTTAACACTACTTGCTCCAAATACCCAAACTAAAGACTATATAAATAAAAACTTAAAAACACAAATCAAGGCGGTTGTTAACCAACACAATAAAGATTTAAAAATTTTTATTGCTATTGATAAAAAACCAGTTAATAACAAAAGACATGCCACACCCCTATTTGAAGATTATACATTTGATAATTTAGTACTAGGTAATGCAAACCAAATGGCTTACGGAGCAACTAAACAAATTGCAGAAAACATAAAAGGATCGCCATACAACCCTTTTATTATTTATGGAGGATCGGGGCTTGGGAAAACTCATCTAATGCAGGCTGCTGGACACTTAGCAAAAGCCCAGAATCCGAACTTAAAAATTTTATACGTACCACTAATGGATTTTGTCAGAAATATTACCTCTAGCCTAAGACACAATAATATTGAAGATATAAAGTTGTTTTATCAATCAGCAGATTTACTGTTGGTAGATGATATTCATTTGATTGCCGGAAAAGAAAAATCTCAAGAAGAATTTTTTCATATCTTTAATTTTTTGTTTAATGGAAAAAAACAAATTATATTTACCTGTGACCAACCACCTAAAAAAATTAAGTTACTAGAAGAGCGACTTAAGACAAGATTTTCCCAAGGCTTAAACCTACACTTAACACCGCCAGAACTTGAAATGCGTGCAGCAATTTTGCTAAAAAAATCACAAAATGAAAATATAAACATAGAGCTTACAGAAGATGTTGCTTTGTTTATTGCTGGCCATATAACATCAAATGTAAGAGATTTAGAAGGCGCACTATTAAAATTAAAAGCATTTGTAGACTTCTCAAAGATAGATAACTCATTTATATCAAAAGAAGTTGTTGAGGCAGCCTTAGGTGATTTAATTAAGCCACAAATAAAAAATATTGATGTAAATGATATACAAAAAGAAGTTGCAAAGCACTATGCATTAACCGTCTCAGACTTAAGCTCAAAATCTAGAAAACAGCACATAGTTCTTGCAAGACAGATGGCAATTTATATTTGCCATGAGCTTAGCTCCCTTTCACTAAATAAAATTGGAAAACAATTCGGAAACAGGGATCATTCAACAGTTATACATGCAATCAAAAAAATCAAAGAAAAATTGGAAAACCAAGATATAAAAGGTGATTACGATTTAATAAAATTAAGATTAGCTAACTTATAAACATATCAACAATTAGGTTATACAAACGGTAGTGGAAAAAATTAACAACTAAACTAAAATCGAAATTTTATACCCATATGAACATTTTCTTACATAAAATACAAACAAGATATCAACAGTTTAAATACTTAATTTTTAAAGAAAAAAAACATTTATACACTAAATATAACCTCACTAATAATAACAATAATTTTTAATAAAAGGATATCACAATGATTACTCAACTAACTGTCAAAGAAATACTTGAGCCTTTGCAAACAGTTATCGGTGTTGTAGAAAAAAAACAAACACTACCTATACTTTCTCATGTGTTAATTCAACTAAAAAACAATCAATTAACATTAACCACTACAGATATGGAAATCGAGATTCGAGCATCTCAGTCTATACAAACACAAGAAGAAGTATCATTTACTATTTATGCAAAAGATTTAATAGATATTATTAGAAAGTTACCGCAAGATACTATTATTGAATTTATTATTGAAGAATCAAAAATTTATATCAAAACCAATAAAAATTCTTTTGAATTAAACACGTTTAATCATCAAGATTTTCCCGCATTACCTAAAATTGAAGACAGTGATATTATTAAAGTTAATTGCCAACAATTGAAAGAAATAATAGAAAACACAAGTTTTTCAATGGGTAACCAAGATATAAGAGCATATTTAAACGGTTTATATTTCGAAGTTGACCAATCTAGTATTACTGTAGTAGCAACAGACGGTCATCGTTTATCAATTGGAGAAATTAAACAACCTAATAATTTAACAGATAAAAAAACAGTCATTCTTCCAAGAAAAGCTGTAATGGAATTAACAAAAATATTAAACAAAAATGACCATAATGAAGTTGATATCCATTTATCAAATAACTATTTTTATTTAATCAGTGACAATACAACTATTATTAGTCGATTAATTGATGGTAATTTTCCTAATTATTCTCAAGTATTGCCAACTGATTTTGAAAATACTATTGTTATTGATCGCTTAGAATTTTTAAACTCATTACAACAAGCTTCTATTTTTGTTGAGGAACGAACAAAGGGTGTTAAGTTAGTATTTAAAAAATCTCAGTTAAATATATTCTCCCATTCAGAAAGAGGGCAAGCCAAAACACAAATTTCTACAAAGAATTTTGATAAAGAAATAGAAATAGCTTTCAATATCCATTATTTAATTTCTATTTTAGAAAAATTAAGTTCTGATGAAATTAATATGGTTGTTCCTGGCGGTGAAAATCAATCATGTATGATAAGTAGCCCTATTGATGAAACATACCAATATGTAGTTATGCCTATGCGCATTTAATAACTGATTGTGGCGGTTATTCATAAATTAGCTATCTCACAGTTTCGAAATCTTAATCAACAATACATCGAACCTGGAAGCCAATTAAATTTATTTATTGCTAATAATGCACAAGGAAAAACAAGCCTAATTGAGGCTATATATTATTTAGGCCATAATCGATCATTTAAAACGAAATCCTTAAAAGAGCTAATTCAGCTTAATCATCGCCAATTCCAATTAGATGCAAAAGTAGATAATTATCGGATTAAATTAGAAAAATCAAAACAAAAAACTTGTATTGATATTGATCAACTACGATTAAAAAACAGTAGTGCGCTTTCTAAAATTTTACCAATTCAAATAATTACACCTGATAAAGGCTTTATTGTAAACGGGACACCTAAAAATAAAAGGTCTTATCTGGATTGGGGAGTGTTTCACGTGGAACCTGAATTTTTAACAGATTTTAAAAAATATAATAAAGCGTTAAAAAATATTAATATTTTACTTTCTCAACAAAAAATTGAAGAATTAGACAATTGGTTTTTGGAAATTTCTCAATTGTCAACAAATATCAATATTGCTCGAAATAATTATATAACCGAATTAAAAAGAATTAATTCATGTGAGATACTAGATAATTTATCAGATTTATTTAAATCAATTAATACGTTTGATTATGAATTCAAATCAGGATGGCCAAAAGAAGTAGATGCTTATAATACGGATAGTATTTATCATTATTTACTCAAAAATAAATCTTATTTACTTAAGACTAAATACCTAAATTATGGCCCTCATAAAGCCAGTTTAAAATTTTATCTTAATAAGCAAGAGGAATGCTTTTTGTCACGAGGTGAACAAAAAATGTTATCAATAATATTTTGGTTGACACAAGTCTCTATGTTGGTTAAAAACAACATTCACCCAGTAGTACTAATTGATGATATATCTTCTGAATTGGATAATATAAAAATTAAAACTATATTAAATTATTTACAGCAATTAAATATACAAATTTTTATGACAGATATTGGTATCAATTCATTGCAAATTGAATCCGAAAATACTTCAGTATTTACTATTGAAAATGGAGTTATTACACGACAATAACAGATGCTTTTTATAGCTAATAATTCGCTCTAATCTCCTTTGTTAATAACAACTTTATAAATATATGTAGCTATTAAAAAAAGTTGTATGGTAGCTTGTATTTCTCTTGCCCGTGGTATAATAATTTTATTTTT
>NZ_JAQWSS010000070.1 GCF_029243085.1 Candidatus Thioglobus sp.
TCTGGATCTGGAAAAACAACCCTGCTAAATCTGATTGCCGGAGCTTTAAAGGTTCAGAAAGGTGAAATTGTGCTAGCAGGAAAAAATTATTCTTCTCTCTCATCTAGTCAATTGGACAAAGTTAGAGCGGACAGTATTGGCTATATTTTTCAAACTCTCAATCTCATCCCATTTTTATCGGTAATAGAAAATATTGAACTTGGCGTTAGGTTTTCCAAAAATAGACGCTCAAATGTTAGCAATTTAACTCAAGAAATTGAGAGATTGCTAACATCGCTCGGGCTGAGTGATAAAGTTTTAGATAATTCTGTTAATCAGCTTAGTATAGGTCAACAGCAAAGGGTTGCGGTTGCAAGGGCGTTGCTTGGTCGGCCAGCGTTAGTTCTCGCTGATGAGCCCACGTCTGCATTAGATCGAAAATCAGCCAACAATTTTTTAAATGAATTGTCGGCTACGTTTGATACATCAAAACAGGCGTTGTTAATGGTAAGCCATGATTTATCTCTGGCGCCATACTTTGACCAGGTTATAGACATAACAAATAAAAATGTTTAGATTATTGATTAAATCAATCCGCTCAAGATTATTACCAGTCTCACTTGTCATTATCACTTTGATGGCATCAATGGTTTTGTTGCTAAGTATTGAGCGTATACAAAAGGCTACTAAAACAGGCTTTAATCAGAGCATTTCAGGTGTTGATATAATTATTGGTCCTAGGGCTGCATCATTAGAGTTAGTGCTATATACGGTTTTCCATTTAGGTAAGCCGACTAATAATATCACCATGACAACAATTGATGATATCAAGCAAAGAAAGGATATTGAATATTTAGTGCCGATTGCCTTGGGCGATAGTCATCGAGGTTTTAGAGTTATTGCTACTGAGCAAAATTATTTTAAATATATTAAATATTCAGGAGATAAATCACTTTCTTTTTCTAACGGAAAGGCGTTTAATGAAATATCTGGCGCGGTAATCGGTGCCGATGTTGCAAAAAAACTTGGCTATCAAGTTGGTACCAAAATTCATATCAGTCATGGGTCAAGCCAAACAGTCGCAAAAAAACATGATGATTTTTCATTTGAGGTTACAGGGATATTGGAGAAAACCGGAGCACCAATTGATCAGGCAGTTTTTGTCGATTTGAAAGGCTATGAGCTTATCCACCTTGGCTGGCAAAGTGGTGCAAAAATATTTAATTTGAGTCAGTTGGATTTATCTACTTTAAACCAGGAAGAATTGACTCCTAAGACAGTTACAGCTGCATTTGTGGGATTGAAGTCAAAGTTAACTTTGTTTCGTTTTGCGGCCGATATTAAAAAATATCCAGACGAGGCAATTTCTGCAGTAATACCAGGTATAGCGTTGTCAGAACTATGGTCAATGGTAGGAATAGTAGACCAAGGGTTTGAACTGCTCAGCTGGATTATTATTGTTATTAGTTTGATTGCAATGGTTAGTTTAATTATTTCTAGTATTGATAATAGGAAGCGCGAAATGACTATTTATAGAGCAAATGGCGCTACACCAATGTATTTATCTACTTTGGTTGTACTTGAGGCTGTTTTTATTGGTTTAACAGCTATCATTGGCGCAATTATTTTTGTCACGCTAGTAACTTACTTGGCAACAGAACAGTTAAACTTAATCCTAGGCATCACTCCAGAATTTGATTGGATTAGCTGGAATGAGGCCAAGGTTTTTGCAATTATTTTGCTTGCTGGTATTTTTAGTAGTTTGGTGCCGGCGATTATCGTTTTCAAGAAAAATTTACACCACACATTGAGTTAATATGTTGAAAAAAGCCCTTATTGTTTTATTTGTTGTATTTAATTTTAGTGTGCAAGCTGAAGTTGTCACAGAGCAGCAATTAGATAAATATGTCAATAATTGGAATACATTAATGCCAGATGGCGCTTATGATTTTATACCTGAAAAAGTAGATTATAAATTATTGTCAAATCCTGATTTTCAAAATAAGATAGATGAAGCGGGCACTAAGCTAAATAATAAGCTAGAAGGAAAAACGATCGAGCTTTTGGGGTTTATGGTGCCACTTGATTCAAAGGGTTCCGATATTCGTAAATTCTTATTAGTGCCTGAAGCAGGACAGTGTATTCATGTGCCACCACCACCATTGAATCAAACGTTGTTAGTTGATACTTCGGAGATCCCTGCAGAGCGACGAGATCTTTATGAGCCAATTATTGTTTCAGGAAAGATTGCTGTTGGCTCTCAAAGCTTTGATATTGCAGATAGTGGTTATTCATTATCTAATGTGACAGTCAAGACTTTTAAATTTTCTGATGTGGAGGTGGCTCGTGATTGATGTAGCTGAGGCAATGTCAAAGTGTATCCAATTTGGAAAGAGCGCAACACAACAAAGAATGGCTATCATTGAAGAGTTATCAAATTCAAAAAATAGTATTTCTGCTTATGATTTATTGGAACAAGTCCAAGAGAAGGGCTATGCTTACAATATTAGCACGATATACAGAGTGTTAGATTTTTGGATTGAGCTTGGCTTAGCTCATAAAATAGAGTCCAATAATACTTATTTAGTTTGCAATGATTCTCATCATAATCATTTTCATGTGCTGTTTCATTGTCTTAGTTGTGAAAAGGTTGAAGAGTCATGCAAATTGTCGAAAAAAGCTATGTTTCCTAATATGAAAAATTTTAAGCCAATAGAAAACCAGGTTGTAGAATTACAAGGCCTATGTAAAAATTGTTTCTAACTGTCATTTTATATTTTTGATGTTAGGGTTTTTAATGCCTTTTGAATAGGCGTTAAAACGTGATCCAGTTTTTTACGAATAGCGGAGCCAGTTAAGTTGTGTGCTGAAATAGTGCTTACGACTAAGTGTTCGCTAACACCTGCAAGTAACAATCTAGCATTCAGCTTATCTTGCTCATCACCAGCCAACAAGGCTAAGTTGTCAATTTGTTGGTTAATTTGTTCAATATTACGATGAGCGCTGATTTTCTCATGGGACATATACTTTCCTAGCACTTCTAAAGCACGATACAGTACATATTCTTGATTAATCTTTTTGAGAATATGAAGTAGTGTTGTTAAAAATATTTGCGATTGTTCACTATTAATAATTTGTAGATCAGTATGCTTGCAATTTAACGATTGAATATTTAATTCATTTGGCAGAGTTCCGCTCATGCGCTCAACAAAGCCAACTAAAAATGCAGTTTTTCGTTGGCCTTGTTTCCATAATCTTGATTTAGCTTTTTGATCAATTAAATTTTCTTGTAGAACCAAGCTGGTTGTATCGATAAGTTGCTCTGTGTCGTTTACAAAAGGTAAAAATTCGAGTAGATATTGCGCAATCTCACGACCAGTCTCTGTGTTTAAGACAAACGGTTTGGTTAGCAGGAAACGCCCAATTTCTGCCTGATTGTCTGTATTAGTGGCACACCACCAAGTTAGTTTTAACAATTTATCATCAAGGGTAGTGGAGTTGGATACTGCCACAACAGCCTCCACTTCGCCTAATTTCAAAAGTGAGGAGAGATTCGATGATTCAACCTGGCCCATTCGTGACCAGCGTTTTAAATAAGAAGGGTAGCCGCCCATAGCTCCAAGCACTTGGGTGACTAGCAGTTTTTTAACGTCTTTAATATAGGCTTCGGTGTCACCACTGGGTTTAAGCTCAATAGTTTGCTCTTTAAATTGTGCATTTAAACCCACGACAGTAAGTTTATAAGTGTCAATACGTATAGCAACTGATGTCGCTATCAGCACGTTTAATTTTAAAGTGTCTTCAGGTTCAAGCATTAAGCAGTCTGTTGAGTTGTGATAAAGAATGATTAGCAAGAGAATCTTTAAATATTACTAAAGGCTGCTTACCAAGGTTTATTATCACCAGGAAGCTGGATTGATAGGCGCAGTAAACACAAGGATATTGTTGTTGAGTGCCTGTTTTATCTATTGCAATAAGCGTTTTCCCTTCAAGAGTAAATGCATGAATGGTGTTATTCTTACGTAGAAAAATAGTGTTATTTAAATACTGAAAATGAGCTATTAGAATGCCGCTAAGTGTCAAGCTTACATAAACATTAAAACTAAAAAACCAGGCGCTAAGAAGAGTACACAAATGCACCAAAGTTGAAATACCGAGATATATTTTTGAACCCTGGAGTGCAAAGGTAGTGCGCTCAGTCACTATCGCCCAGTTCTATTGCTAATTCTGCCGCTCTGTCATAAGCAGCGCGCATAGCATGAGAGACCATCGTTTCAAAGCCTTGATCCTGGAATGATTCAATGGCGGCTTGTGTCGTGCCATTTGGCGAAGTGACGTTGGCACGCAGTTCACGTACTGAATCTTTACTGATATTAGCCATCATACCGGCACCTAATGCTGTTTGTACGCTTAACTGTTGGGCGATTTTCTCATCCAATCCAAGAGCCACACCTGCTTTAGCCATTGATTCGATCATTAAAAAGAAGTAAGCAGGTCCACTACCCGAAAGCGCAGTAACAGCGTCTAACATAGTCTCTTCTTCTACCCATAGACTAGTTCCAACACTTTTCAGAATGTCTGTAGCTAACGATTTTTGCGTTTCGCTCACAAACTCGTTGGCGAAAAGTCCTGTTACGCCTTGATTTAATAAGGCTGGCGTATTAGGCATTGTACGTACAATAGCTTTGTTGCCACCTAGCCAACGATCAATATCATGAGTGCGTACGCCAGCAGCTATTGAAATGATTAGCGTGTTTGTATTCAATGCATCCTTGAGTTGGCGGCAAACGAGCGACAGCACTTGAGGTTTAACTGCCAAAATAATAACATCGCAGCGCGTAGCAAGTTCCACATTGTCCATAAACACTTCGAGGTTAAA
The DNA here is from genome assembly GCF_029243085.1 of Candidatus Thioglobus sp. Taxonomy (GTDB): domain Bacteria; phylum Pseudomonadota; class Gammaproteobacteria; order PS1; family Pseudothioglobaceae; genus Thioglobus_A. The sequence continues at coordinate 4,859 of NZ_JAQWSS010000070.1, forward strand.
CTCTGATTTGCGCAAAGATAGTATTGATTCATTGGTGTCGCTGATCTTAATTTTTTCAGTAGAAATGCCGTTATTGATTAATCCGGTAATAATTGCATAAGCCATATTACCTGCGCCAATAAAACCAATTGTCGTTGAGTTCTTCATTAAAATATCTCATTAAATTTAATCTTAAGACTATTCTACCAAAATAAATAAAGAGGTATTTAAAGTGAGTACAAAAAAATTCAATCCAAAGCTTATTATGATCGATGTTGATGGCACGCTTGTTGATAGTGTTCCTGATTTGGCTTATTGTGTTGACGAGCTAATGGTTATTATGGGTCGAGAAAAATGGGGTGAAGCTAAAGTTCGTCATTGGGTAGGCAATGGTGTACCAAAATTAGTTGAGCGATCGTTAACGGGCGAACTGGAAGGCGAAGTTAATCAGGATGATTTTGATAAAGCTTATCCTGTTTTTTTAGATTTGTATGCTGCTAATACTTCTGGTAGGTCGTGCTTGTATGATGGTGTGAAAGAAGGTCTAGCACATCTTAAATCCCAGGGTTATACAGTTGGGTGTGTTACCAATAAAGCAGAGCAATTTACCCATCCATTATTAAAAGATCTGAGTATTTTTGATGAGTTTGAAATTGTAATTTCTGGCGATACTTTAGAAAAGAAAAAACCTGACCCTTTACCATTGTTACATGCGGCTAAACACTTTGGTATTGACCCAAAGGAGGCTTTAATGCTGGGAGATTCGATTAGTGATGTCAAAGCATCTCGAGCGGCAGGTTTTGATATTATTTGCATGTCTTATGGTTACAATCACGGCATTGATATTCGTCATTCAAATCCAGATTTGGTGATTGACTCAATGGTCGAGCTTAAAGATTACCTATAAACAATAGCATCAGTAAAATGTATCTATATGGATACATTTGATCAACAACATATTTGGCACCCTTATGCTAAAGTGCCGAGCCAGATTCAGACATACAAAGTATTGTCAGCTAATGGTGTTTACCTTAGTTTGGAAGGGGATAGACACGTTATTGATGGCATGAGTTCTTGGTGGAGTGCCATTCATGGCTACAATGTCTCGCAACTGAATCAAGCCGTTAAACAGCAGTTAGAGAAAATGTCGCACGTTATGTTTGGTGGACTAACACACGATCCTGCCATTCGACTTGCTCAGATACTGGTTGATATTACGCCTAAAAACCTTGATAAAGTATTTTTCGCTGATTCTGGCTCGGTAGCTGTAGAAGTGGCATTGAAAATGTCTTTGCAGTATTGGCATAATAAAAATCAGCCAAACAAGCATCAATTTATTACTTTACGTGGTGGCTATCATGGCGATACACTTGGCGCAATGGGTGTCTGCGATCCAGACAATGGTATGCATCATTTGTTTTCAGGGGTACTACCTAAAAATTATTTTGTCAAAAGCCCTTCCATGGTAAGTATGGATGAGGCGCTAGAGGACTTAGAGCTAACATTAAATAAATATTCAAACTCAATTGCTGCCATGATATTGGAGCCTGTGGTACAAGGTGCAGGTGGTATGCGTATTTACAATCCACAATATTTAATCAAGGCCAAAGCACTTTGTAAGAAACACCAGGTATTGTTTATTTTGGATGAAATTGCCACTGGATTTGGACGTACAGGCGAATTGTTTGCTTTAGAATATGTAGATGTTGAACCAGACATTTTATGTTTGGGTAAGGCGCTAACTGGCGGTTACATGACTCTAGCAGCGACACTAACGACGGATGAAATAGCGCATGCGGTTGGTACACTCATGCATGGCCCAACATTTATGGCTAACCCGTTAGCCTGCAGTGTGGCCATTGCAAGTATTGAATTATTATTGAACTCTCCCTGGCAAGATAATATTGCTAATATAGAGGCACTCTTGAATAGAGAGTTGTCTCCACTGCGTACTGAAGATAACGTCGCCGATGTTCGCATTTTGGGTGCAATTGGTGTGGTAGAATTAACCCGTGATATTGATATTGGAAAGGCTCAGAAGCTACTGATTGACCAAGGCGTTTGGCTTAGACCGTATGGCAAGCTACTCTATACCATGCCGCCTTTTACTATTAGTCAGCAAGAATTATTAAGCGTGACTAACGCCATTAAAACCGTGATTAAAGAATTATAAGAAGATCATTATGAGAAAACTATTATTACTATTGAGTTTATTGCCGCTGTTTTCACAAGCAGCTGATTACGAAAAAGTTAGTGTTGAAGTAACTGCTGAAAATCTGAATGGAAGTGCATATTATGTACCAGGCTTGTCAGGTGCTGCAACAGAATACGAAGGCTTTATTTCCAATGCTGGCTTTATTGTAACCAACGAAGGTGTTGTTGTATTTGATAGTTTAGGGACGCCATCATTAGCGCATGCGATGCGTGATGAGATTCGAAAAGTAACAAATAAGCCTATTAAGCTAGTGATAGTAAGCCATTATCATGCAGATCATGTTTACGGGTTGCAAGTCTTTAAAGAGGAAGGTGCGGAGATTTGGGCACCAAAAGGCGCCTTTGATTACCTCGATTCAGAAACGGCGCCAAATTTATTAGATTCAAGACGTACAGAGTTATATCCTTGGGTCAATGATAAAACTTATCTTGTCGAACCAGACCGTATTATTGATCAGGATACTGAATTTTCATTAGGTAGCCATAAATTCTTATTGACTTATTTTGGTAAGGTTCATTCAGAAGGTGACATGTCTCTGTTAAGTCTCAATGATCAAACGCTCTATAGTGGTGATTTAATCTTTGAAGGTCGTATCCCTTTCGTGGGCGATGCTCATATTATTAAATGGGCAGAGGCTTTGCAGCAATTAAGCAATGTTGAGATGGAGTACTTTGTTCCTGGCCATGGAATGGCCTCAGACCAACCTCAAGAAACGATGAACTTAACGTATCGATATCTGAATTTTTTAATTAAACAGTTAAGTGCCGCCGTTGATGAGATGACACCATTTGATGAAGCTTACACAGCAATCGACTGGTCGGAATTCGAAGACGAGCCGGCTTTTGATGTAGCAAATCGTAAGAATGCATATGCAGCTTACTTATATCTAGAAAGAGTACTTTAGTCGATTGGGTCTACATCTAAATACCAGCGCACTTTGTTTTTAAGCTTTATTGTATCAACATGCTGGTTAAAGGTGGCCAACATTTGATGAAGTGCCGCCCTATTATTGGACTGTAAGTAAAGATTAAAGTAATAATAATCCGCCTTTTTTTCAATCGAGTTAGCTGTCGGCCCCCAAATCTCCACGGTATTCATTTCAATGCTTTTAAGCAGACCTGCAACTTCTCGAAGAAAATCCTCAGCATGTTGTTTGTTTTTAGCATTGGCACATAAGAGTGCTTGGTGGGCGAATGGTGGCATCATAGCACTCATACGCTGCTTAAGTAGACCGCTGGCAAACTGAGTGTAGCGATTTGATAAGACATAATTAAACATTGGATGGTCTGGGTAGCGGGTTTGAATGACCACCTCTCCTTGTTTGCCATTTCTACCTGCACGTCCAGAGACTTGTATGAGTAATTGTGCCAAATATTCCGTTGCTCGAAAATTAATAGACAGAAATCCGCCATCAATATCTAGAATACCGACCATGGCTAAATTAGAGAAATCATGACCTTTGGCTAGCATTTGCGTGCCAACAATAATGCAAGGATCGCCAGAGTTAATTTTTTCTAAATGCTGGGAAAGTGCCTTCTTACGACGTGTCGTGTCTCGATCAATACGGATAATTGGTGTCTCAGGAAAGTGTGAAGATAAAGTTTCTTCGAGTCGTTCGGTACCATATCCATAGACCTCTAAACTTTGTTCGCCACAATCGGGACAAGTTTGTTCTGGCATTTTTTCATCGCCACAGTGGTGGCATTTAAGTCGGTTAATATGACGATGATAAATCATGCTGGAATTGCAATGATCGCATTCAGACTTCCAGCTACATTCTGTGCAAAAATAAACTGGGGCATAGCCACGTCGGTTTATAAATAACATGACTTGTTTGCTTTTCGATAAATACTGTTGCATTTTTTCAAGTAGCATTTTGGACAAAGCGCCGTCAAAGTTAGAGCGCATATCAATTAAACTGACTTTGGGCATAGACGCATCACCCGCTCTATTGGCCAATGTTAATCGGGTCAATTTGCCATCCATGGAGTTCTTTAGAGTTTCTAAAGAAGGGGTAGCAGTGCCAAGTATTAGAGGGATGTCAGCCTGTCTGGCGCGAATAAAACTTAAGTCGCGCGCTGAATAGCGAAAACTTGATTGTTGTTTAAATGAGCCATCATGCTCCTCGTCAATAATAATCATACCGAGCTTTGGCATAGGGGCAAAAATGGCGCTACGAGTGCCTAGCACTACTCCAGCATCACCATTTTTAGCCATTAAATAAGCATCTAGCTTTTGCGTCTCATTTAACTGAGAATGAATAGCAACTACACGAGTGTTAAGACGGCTTTCAAATCTTGAAATCATTTGAGGTGTGAGTCCAATTTCAGGTACCAATACTAATATCTGTTTACCTTGATTCAACGCCTCTTGGGTGATGCGCAAATAAACTTCGGTTTTTCCGCTGCCCGTAACTCCATGTAATAAAAAACCGTGGAAAGCATTTTGCTTATCAAGAATAGCGTTAATGGCAAGATTTTGTTCTGTAGTAATCTCAAAATCAGGCTGACTGGTTTTGATTGGCAGGCCGATGACTTTCTTAATTTTCGCCTCTTTACCTAGACGTAAATTTTTTGGCATCGCTGCTAATACTACCTCGCCAATAGGATGGTGATAGTATTTGGCCGCCCAAAAAAGAAAATCTAAAATAGGCTTGTCTAAAATAGGCGCCTGATCTAGAATTTCTTCAACTGACTTAAGTTTATTAAACTCACTTTTATCTTTATTTGAAAGCACAATCCCGATCACTTTTTTGGCGCCAAATGGCACTTTAACACGCGCACCAACAGTCACCCTGCTATCGCTTTGATAGTCAAAAGTTCTGTTTAATGGTACGGAAATAGCAACTTCAACGATTGGCATCGATTAGGGAAAAATATCAAAGTAAAATAAATCATTTTATCAATTAAATCTTTAGCATGATTGTTATTCAAAACAGTATTAATTTCACGCTTGCTGATGAGGCAAAATTTGCTAATATTTTGCAAGCGGCGTTAGATGATCTTGAAAAAGGTGAGAGTGAGTTGCTAATACGTTTTGTAGATAAACTAGAAATCCAACAGTTAAACAGAGATTATCGTCATAAAGATAAAACCACTAATGTTTTGTCATTCCCAAGTGACCTACCTATTGAGATTGATGAGTCAATCTTAGGCGATGTGGTCATTTGTATAGATGTAGTGATTGAAGAAGCTCAAGTGCAAAATAAGAAGTTTGAGGATCATTTAATACACATGGCTATCCATGGCACACTGCATTTGTTGGGTTTTGATCATATAAAAGAAGAGGAAGCGATAGAGATGGAGAGTCTAGAGATTAAAATTTTAGAAAAATTGAAAATTGACAATCCTTATTGTTAATCGGCATGCTCCATGCGTCCCAAGCGCTCCATAGCACGTAATTCGTCATCTATATAATACATTTTTAGTGAATTTCGCTCCCAAGGAGGAATGCCTGCCTCTTGTAAAACTTTTTTTAGTGATTGCGAGTGTTTTTTGCCTGGCAATTTAATACGTTGACCTTCGGCTCGATATCGAATTGAAAAATTTGGTAATTTTTCCAATTCAGTATGAATCGGGCATTTCACCAAATCTTTGCCATGATTATTGTTAATAAAATAGAGTTGAGACTGGTGACGTCTAATTTCGAAATGATTATATTGAACCAGAGGGGTTGCGTCATTCTTGGCATGAATTAAATCAATAATCTGATTCATGACCTTGTCACTCGGAGCTAAGAACTGTAAATCATTCAAATGATGGCGCAAAATATTCTTCATTCGGTGCCTTTCAAGAGTAACCAATGCATCAATTTGAATTCGACCATGGTTATTAATAATATTGCCTGTTTTAAGATCAATACTTGCAAGTTCGCGAGTTAGCTTAAGTGCTTCAGATTGATGTTTTGCGCTTCTGGATAATATTCTTGTAATATTTTTATAAACATGTTCTACCTGAGGAATAATATCTAAACGTAGGAAATTGCGTCTAAAATTTACATTTTTGTTGCTATCGTCTTCAATCCAGTTAAGTTTATATCTTTTTGCATAATCTAAAATTTGTTGTTTTTCAATGTTCAGCATGGGGCGATAATGAATGCCTTTGCCTAACGATTTTTGTTTAGGCATGGCAGCAAGCCCCGCCACTCCGGATCCGCGGAACAATTGGAGTAACAACGTTTCTGCCTGGTCATTTTGGTGATGTGCCGTACATAGTATTTCATTTTCTAATAAATCACACGATAATGAAAAATAACGCTCCTTACGTGCATTTTCTTCAATATTGGACGATGTATTCAGATTAAGATCAATATTTCTATAAGGAATATTGAGCTCTTGACATAAATTTTTGCAAAATAAATGCCAATCGCCACAATGCTTAGATAAGTGGTGATTGCAATGAATCGCCCTTAATT
>NZ_JAQWSS010000012.1 GCF_029243085.1 Candidatus Thioglobus sp.
GATGCGACACAATAAGTCGAACTCACAATAATCACAAGCGGTTTTATTGGGTAAAACCTGCGCTTGGCCTGATTGAAAATCTTGACTAGCTCGATTAAGCCTATCTTTCCAAATGATTAACTGCTCATCCCAGGCTTGACAGGACCCCTTTCGTGAAGATTGTTTAGGCAGTGAATCAGGATCTTTTGATAAGCCTTTAAAACTAATGGCGCTAGAGTTCAGTTCAATAAAAGCAGCGCCTTGAGTGTTATTGGTAATACTGTAAATAGGCAATTGTGGTTCGGCAATATCTACCGAGCACCATTTCGAAATAGACGTGGATCCAGTTTTGTAGTCAAATACAATTTGATCACCATTATCCATTTTATCAAGTCGGTCAAGGCGTGTATTAAAGCTAAGGCCAGCAATATTAACTGTCACATTACGCTCAGTAGCTAGTACGATAAAATTCTCTCTCAATTTTTCGGCTTTAAAAAATTTGAACAAAAGTTGCTCTATTCTGGTTTTTTCAATGGTTTTGAATCCAGAGTCTTCGTGGCGCGTTAGTGCTACATAAACCTTGCGACTAATTAAGGCGGTGAGTTCGGTTTTACCTAGTTTTAGTAACGCTTCTTGAGTTTTTAATTCTTCGTAGATATATTGTAAGGCGTTGTGAATGACGTTACCTTGTTCGCGCCTATCTAAACCAACATGAGGTTCGTCATAATGCTTTATATTAAGGCGATGTGAAAAACCTTTAAAGGCACATGCCATTTGGTCTTTGAGTAGATTAACACCAGATTTAATTTTGCTTTCTTCGAATGCAGTAGCTACGGCATCGTTAATCAATTCAGTGCTAATAACTTGTGGCTGGGTTTTTATTATGTCAATGGCTTGACTTGGAAAATCAAGTAGTGGTGTGGGTAATTGCTCTAGTTCTAAATGCGATTTCGCATAAGAAAAAATCACTTGATCAGCCAGTGAATTAAGGTTTTTTAACGTGTCTTTAGCATCAGCTTGAATCAGTTCATAACTACTAAATGGAATTTGATGATGAATGGCGATATTACTACTAATAAATCGTGGCGAGTTAAGTCTAGCTGGTAAGAAATCATTAGTCATACCCATTACCCAAGCTTTGTCAAAGTGTAAGCCTTCTGCTTCTAGAGATCCAATAATCTGAACGTTGGCTTTACTGGATTGCGCCTGAAAAACTACTTGATTGACAATTTCTTCAAGTCTATATAATGCCACAGTGGATAAGCATTTATCTTGATGCAGTGAGAGTTGGTTTAAGTTCAACGCACTGTTAAGATATTTTTGAAATAGTTGATACTCACTACTACTTAGATTACGATCAGTCGCAAAACCCCAATTACTTAGGGTTTGATTAAAGATCAACAAGTGCTGACTCAGGGTTTGTTTTGTGTTTGGTATAGATTTAACCTGATTAATTGCGTCTAGTAACATTGGACAAAGCTCCAAAGAGTCGTCTAATTGCTCAAGTTGGAAATATTCAAGCACTAGAGAGCTGACCTTGTTAGTAAGCAAGTGACGAGCGCTACACTCTAGCTGGTAGCCTTTAATGTAAACACTACGAACAACCTGATTAAACAGCTTGGTATGAATTTTGTTTTTTCTAAGTTGCTCGGTTAGCTTAAGTACTTTGAGCAAGTCCTGTATTAATCCGTATTGTGATAATGGTAAGCCAAGTGATATGTTGTAAGATTTTTGCCCGGTCTCGGTCAGTTGGTTGTTAAAGATTTGATCAAAACTAGAAGTTAGCTGATGCTGTAATTCTTTAAGCTGTGGACAAACAATAACAATTGAATCGTCAGGGTTTTGATTTTGTTGTTGTTTTGCCCAAGTTGCAGCAGCCTTGATTTCATCTAGACTATTGTCAAAGCATTGTTGTTCACTTGAATGAGTTTGTGGCGCATAAATAGTTTGATAATTTAATACTTCAAAGGCTTGCTGCTGTAACGGGGTAAGCGTCTTAAAACCATATACATAAGGTGCAGAAACACCGTTGTGATTTTGTAACATTAAGTTGCCAAGATCATTAATATCTACCAAGCCTAATTGTTGTTTGTTTTGTTGATAATGCTCAATCCATTGGGCAAACACTTCACACGTTTGGATTTTTGAATTAGCTAGCGTTGAAAGGTTTATGAGATGATTAGTGCAATAGTCATAATTTCTTATGACTTCATTGGTTAGTTGGTTACGAACTGTTTGCCCATTAAATTCAAGAGAAAGTTCAATGAGATGGCGCTGTTCGGTAGTATCAATCAGGCGTAGTTTGCTATGAAAGTGTTGTGACTGCCAGTAGTGTTTAAGATATTGTTGCCAAGAAAAAATTTGGGGTAGTTGGGTATCTGGATGCTGTTCAGCGAAAGTGCGTTTAAAAGCTAAGACCTGTCGATTATTAGCAACAACAATTGTATCAGCCGATGTAATGTGAGTTAAATCAGTCTTTAAATGCATTTATTCAATATAGCCAAAGAAGGTGTCTAGACGCGACCACAACTCATCTAAACCTTGTTTTTTAAGACTTGAAAATAGCTGAACATCCACATAAGGATGATTTTTAATTGCTTTTTTTACTTGCTGATACGTATTGGCCGCAGCCCCTTTTTTAAGTTTATCAGATTTGGTTAGAATGATCTGAGTAGGTAGATTAATGCTGACACACCAATCCAACATCATTTGGTCAAAAGGCTTAAGTGGATGACGCACATCCATAACTAATACGGCACCACGCAAACAATCACGCTTATCAAAATATTCACTCATATCTTCATGCCATTGTTTTTTAATATGCTCGGGAACCTTGGCATAACCATAGCCTGGCAAGTCAACCAAGCGCCTATCTTGATCTAATTCAAAAAATACTAAATGCTGAGTACGACCTGGCGTACGAGAAACTTTGGCGAGTTTGTTTTGCATAGTTAGCGTATTAATCGAGCTAGATTTTCCTGCATTTGACCTTCCAGCAAAAATTACCTCAAAACCCTCATCAGGTGGACAGCCTTTTAAAGAAGGGCAAGAAAGTAGGAATTTAGCTTGATGGTAGTGTTTGCGCATTATAAATAAAGTATGTATAATCAAAAATCAGTGGTATTTGAACTATTTACCATTTTATATTATTAAAAAACAAGGAGAGAGTAATGAACAAGGTTTTATTAGTAGCTGCATCAGCAGCATTAGCAATGGGCTCAGTTGCAGTTCAGGCAAACCCGTTTGACGCACTAGGCTGTTCAGGTTGTCACGGAACTGGTGGTAAATCAGCAATTCCAACATACCCATCACTAGCAAAATCAGCACGCCCTGATCTTGACATTGTGAAAGAGCTTAAAGCCTTTCAAACTGGTGCACGTGTAGATGCAACAATGAATGCAATGGCAGCAATGACTGTTGGTCAAGAGCAAGCAATTGCAGATTACCTAGCAGGTCAATAAATTACTGACGCCATTCGGCGTATTTCGTAATTTTAATAAGCCGATATTAACGTATAATATCGGCTTATTTTTTTGTAAAAAGGACTAACCAATGAACAAACTAGCACTTATTTTTACAGCGACATTAGCTTTTATTTCTGTCAATACTTTTGCTGCCGGCGATGTAGCAAAAGGTAAGGCTAAATCTGTAACTTGCACAGCGTGTCACGGTGTTGATGGTAATTCAATGGTTCCAAATTTTCCCAAATTGGCTGGTCAAGGTGAGAGTTATTTGTTCAAGCAATTAAAAGATTTTAAGTCAGCCGAACGTAAGGACGGTTTAATGGCAGGAATTGTTGCAGCTTTGTCAACTGACGATATGGCTAATCTTGCTGCATATTTTTCTAAGCAAAGTGCTGCACAAGGCGTGGCTAGCAAAACAGCAAATATCGCTTTAGGTGAGAGACTATATCGTGGTGGTGACAAAACTAGAGGTGTTACTGCTTGTATAGCTTGTCATGGTCCTAAGGGTGCAGGTATTCCATCTGCAGGTTTTCCGACGCTAGCATCTCAACACACTGCTTACACGATCAAGCAGCTAAAAGATTTCCGCCAAGTATCTATCAATGCGCAAACAGATGCAAAAACACCGTCTAGAACCAATGATAACCGCAAGATGATGACTGCAATCACCAAGAGTTTGACTAATGCAGAAATCGAAGCTTTAGCTCAATATGTTGCTGGTTTGCATTAAAACACAACATTAAGACCACAAAAAAGGCAGTGTTTACTGCCTTTTTTATTGCGCACAATTTTAGGTATAATTGTCTGCTTTTATATAAGCAAAGAAACGGATTTAATACACATGAAAACTTCACTAGAAACATTAGAAGGTCTAAAAAGATCATTAACAGTAAGCGTATCAATTGACGATTTTAATCAGAAAGTGGATAAAATTTTGAAAACAATGGCTTCACAAGTAAGCATCGATGGATTTAGAAAAGGTAAAGTCCCAGTTTCCATGGTTAAACAGCGTTTTGGAGATAATGCTAAATCAGATGCGATTAACGAAATAGTGAATGAAACGTTAGTAGGCGCATTATCTGAAGTTGAAGTTTCTCCTGCAGCTAGACCCGCTATTACTAATGTAGATTCAGAAGGTGATACAGATTTTGCTTATACAGTAGAATTTGAAATTTTCCCAACAATTGAATTAGCAGATTTCGCTGCACTTGAAGTCGAGCAAATTGAAGTTGATATCACTAAAGAAGATGAAGAGAAGACCTTAAAAGGCCTTCAGGAACAATTGATCGAATTTAAGCCAGTCAAGCGCAAATCAAAAGAAGGTGATAGAGTAGCAATGGATTTTGTTGGTACTATTGACGGTGAAGAATTTGAAGGTGGAGAAGCTAAAGACTTTAAATTATTATTGGGCAAGGGTACCATGATTCCTGGTTTTGAAGAGGCTGTTACCAATGTTGTTGCAGGTAAAACAATTGATCTTGATGTAAGTTTTCCAGATGACTATCATGCAACTCACCTAGCCGGTAAGCCAGTTAAATTTGAAATTACAATTAACGAAGTTGGCTCACCAAAAGAACCTAAGCTAGACGCAGAATTTGCCAAAAAATTTGGTGAAGATGATATGGATTCTTTACTAGTTAGTATGAAAGAACAAATGCGTACTGAAATTGATGGACGTATTGAGCAATTAAACAAAGATACCTTGTTTAATGCTTTGGCAGCTGCTAATGAGTTTGATGTGCCGCAAAGCAGTATTGATGGTGAAGCGCAAAACCTATTAGCAGAAATGCAAGAAAACATGAAGCAACAAGGTCAAGCGCCACAAGCAGAAATGCCAGCCTCATTGTTTAATGAGGAAGCTGAGCGTCGCGTTAAGTTAGGCTTGATGGTTGGTCAGATTGCAAGTGACAATAATATGCAGGCTAGTATGGAGCAAATTGATGCAAAAATATTGGATATGTCACAATCGTATGGTGAGAATGCACAACAAATGATTAACTACTATAACGAAGACGTGTCTAGGAAGTCAAGCGTTGAGTTGATGATTGTTGAAAAAATGGTGCAAGACACAATTTTAGAAAAAGCCACGATTAAAACAGTTAAGAAGATGTTTACAGAGATTACTGAGAAAGGCTAAATGGATATAAATAATTTAAATCAAATT
>NZ_JAQWSS010000020.1 GCF_029243085.1 Candidatus Thioglobus sp.
ATAAAAAAGTCAAATAGGAATACTGACACCATGAGCTTAGTCGGCTCATTATTACCGGTTAAAAAACCATTCATGAAGGCTATAAAAGCAAATAAGAATACAATGCCAGCTGCCGCTCTAACTTCGCGCTCATTGAACATAGGTGTGTCATAGCCCGCTACTTTTTCACCAAACTCCATCATATTTTTTTATATTTTTAAATAATGGATATCATCATACACCAAGCTAGACCACTTGTCCTGCAGCCCAGCCTGACGACCAAGCCCACTGAAAGTTATAGCCGCCTAGCCAACCGGTAACATCGACCGTCTCACCAATAAAGTATAAACCAGGCTGTTTATTTGACTCCATGGTTTTAGAGGACAGTTCATTAGTGTCTACACCTCCTGTACAAACCTCTGCAGTACGCATACCCTCGGTGCCACTTGGTGTTAACGTCCAATTGTTCAGTGTATATCCAAATTGTTTTAAATCTGCTTGATTGATTTCACCCAAGGTCTTTTCAGACAAGTCTAGCGATATTAATACTGCCGCAAACCGCTGTGCTAAACGTTTGGAAAAATACTCGTTGAGAATGTTTTTCAGTACTGTTGTACCTCTATCTTGCTGTGCCGATAACAACACTTCTACTGCATTAATTCCAGGTAGTAGGTCTATGGTCAGCGTATCGTTTTTATTCCAATATGAAGATATCTGTAAAGCAACCGGACCACTAATGCCGCGATGAGTAATAAGCGCCATTTCTTTAAAGCTTTGGCCGTTACAATTCATGACTACTTCTAAGGATAGTCCTGATAGATCCTTAAAATATTTATCGATATCATTTTGTGAAAAAGTAAAAGGCACTAATGCTGGTTTAAAGCCGACGGATTTAAGCCCAAATTGTTTGGCAATTTGCAGGCCAAAATCACTGGCACCCATTTTTGGAATACTAGGGCCGCCCGTGGCAATGACGAGTGATTTCGCTTGAAAATCCCCTTGGTTTGTTTGCACAACATAGTCTGATTCAAGCGCAACTTGGCTGATATCACAGGCCAATACTATCTCAACTTGCTGACATTCATCTAATAGCATTCTAAGCACAGCACCCGATTTTTGATCGCAAAATAATTGCCCCAAGGTTTTTTCTGTCCAACGCAAATGATGGCTTTCCAATAGAGCGATAAAATCCCATTGTGTGTAGCGCGATAAAGCGGATTTGCAAAAATGAGGGTTGTTTGAAATGTAGGCTTCGGACTCAATAAAGAGATTAGTAAAATTACATTTTCCGCCACCAGAAATAAGAATTTTTTTGCCGGCTTTAACAGCCTTATCAAGCACGAGAACTTTACGCCCACGCTTAGATGCTTGAGCGGCGCACATCAACCCTGCAGCGCCAGCGCCCACAATAATCACATCATATTTTTGCAAATTAGCTTCCATAGAGGCAAAACCTCCCAAACTTACCACCAATCAGACGGTGTGGTTGATCTAGCACATTAATAGTGTTTAGCCCCTGTGAGGAATTGCCTCGTACTGCAGCGCCAGCGCTCACAACAATCACGTCATATTGTGTCACAGTAGTGTTTTGATAGTTTTTACAATAGCTGGCGAATCCCACTCGAGTGCACCGCGATAAGAATAACGAATAATGCCATCTTTATCCAGTAGAAAATTAGATGGATAAGCGTACACACCCCAATCTTGTACAGCCACTCCTTTATCGTCTAACAAGATCGGTAAATCAAATTTTATGCGTTTTTTAAATTCGCTAATCTCGCGTGCTGACTCACCAACATTGACGGTAATAATTTTAAAATTAGAGGGTTTTAGCTGTTCGCCAAGTCTAACCAAAGAAGGGATTTCTTTAATACAAGGCTTGCACCAACTGGCCCAAAAATTAAGCAAAATAACTTGACCTTGATAATCATTCAGATTAATTTTTTGACCCTTTAGGTCTTTTAATTGCAACGCAATGTGAGACTTGCCTTTATAAGGCTTAAGGGTTGTTTCGTTAACAGTATGTTTACGTTTGGCAGATGTGTGTGCTGATAGCGCTATTGGCGCTATTGACTTAACGCCTGAAAGTAAGTTAGAAGCTTGCAGGTAGGTGTTGCCCAGATCCGCCTTGACCTTTAAATCAGTTTGGGTTAAATCTTCTTCATTGCGCATATGAAAACCACCACGCACGCCTTTTAATCGATGAACAAACACCGAACTACCGCCTAATTCAAGGGTCTGCAAAATTTCCTTGGCGCGGAAATATTTAGTGCTGTATTGTGGCAAGATCATATAAACGGGCAAATTACTCACCTTAGCAACTTCAACATAATCTGCTGTGTCGCCTAATTCAGGCTTACCTTTGATCAGATGCGGAGAATGAAAAATATGACCCTTTAAATAAGTATTGCCAGGGTATTGAGACTGCCATTGATGGGCCGCCTTTAAAGCAAGTTGAGCGCCTCTGCCTGAGGTAACAAAAAATAATCGCTTAAAGCCTTTATCTTGCGTTAGGCTGATTAATTCTATCAAATCGTCGACGCTAAATTTGTTGATACTACTGCGATGCTTAGGCACCATATAGCTGGTGTGCAAGTCGAGCACCCAAACATCGCTCCCTTCAAAAGCCAATTGTTGTGCAGTAGGAATATGGCCTTTGCCAAATCCTCGCTCTGATGGAAGGTAAAGATACAAAGTATCACCCTCAGCGTTAAAGGTATCTATCATCATTACCTCGCCGGAGCTCAACTCAATTTCTATTTTATCGTCAGCAATAAGCGTTGAAGATAAAAATAGAATGGTGATTAATAGCCACTTCATAAATGGTTATACATATCTAAAATATAATACAAGATAACGCCTTCAGATGAACGAGAAGGGCCTAGAACTTTAGCCGCATACAGATGGCTACTAGGGTCTGATTTTTCTACTGCTTGCTCAAGATTTTCAACAATTTCGACATTATTAGCAGGTACGCGTTCGCGCTTAACACGGGGAATGCGCACCACCGCATATTGCTCAGTAACTACCTTAATACTTGGGTGTGGATCTAGTGAATAACCCCTCATAAGTCCTCAGCAATAATCTTTGATCCGCACACTTGATTTGCAGGTACTGCAACATGGATTTTGGCTGGTAGAGATAATTCCATCGCATTCACGCGACGCACGAATTCTGCTCGTTCAACCCCATCGCCAATCATTTCATTCAAGGCTTTTTCTTCCCAAATTGAGCTAACTGTCCGTCCACCATAATCATGAGCTGGGTAGACATAAGTTTCATCTGGTAATAAAAATAATTTGGAAATGGAGTCAAATAGTTTTTCTGCTGAACCACCCTGGAAATCACAACGACCACAACTTCTAATCAATAGCGCATCGCCAGTAAAAACTTTATCTTCTACAATATACGACATACAGCCATCAGTATGGCCTGGGGTTGATAGGGCGTTAATTTGGTATTCACCAAATTTTAGACTCTCGCCATCCTTGATTAAAATATCAGCGCAAGCAACAGGATTGGCTTCACCCAAAACAATTTCAGCCTCTGTAAACTTTTGTTTAAGCGGACATGAGCTGGTAATATGATCCGCATGAACATGGGTTTCGACAATATATTTTAGCTTTAATCCTAGCTCTTCAATCAGGCCAATATCTCTTTGTTTGGTTTCACTTACTGCATCAATGATCACCGCTTCTTTGGTTTTGGAATCGGCCAATAGGTAAGTATAGGTTGAGCTTTCTTTTTCAAAC
>NZ_JAQWSS010000023.1 GCF_029243085.1 Candidatus Thioglobus sp.
CTAATGCTTTAAAAGATCTAAGCTCTTTATTTCATCAAATCTCATTAGCCCAAATTATTAATGACGGGGTAAGCGATGACATTCAGGAGCTGGCTGGTCATATCTCTAATCAAGATTTACAGATTTTTTATCAAATGGCCATTAATGGTGGTCAAGATATGCCTCTGGCACCAAGCGAACAAATTGGCTTTGAGATGACTCTTTTAAGAATGATTGCTTTCCATAGTGATATTGATAACCAAAATCCTATAGAAAAAAAAACTCTAAAAATCACGCCTAAACGCCAATCTGATAACAACACGACTGAAGCGTTAGCAACACCTAGAGCCCAAGATAAACCTATAGAATCAAAGATTTCTAGTGACATTTCCGCAATTAGCAACCAGCAAGAATGGGAAGCTCTCAGTCAATCGCTTAATTTTTCTGGTGGTGCAAAAATGTTAGTCAAAAACACTCTGTTTACCTCTTTTGCTAACAACACACTAACACTAACACTTGATCAACAGTTTGCCAATTTACTCAGCGAACATGTGCAAAAAAATATACTTGCAAGTCTTCGAACTCAATACCCGAGCCTAACTTTAGTTATTGACTTGAACAAACTCACGGAACAGACTCTTGCACAAAAAGAAACTCAAGCTCACAACCAATATTTAGCTAGCATTCAGCAAGAGTTTTTAAATGATGAAATAGTACAAAAATTAGAACAAACATTTAACGCAAAAGTTGATATTAATTCAATTAAAGAAATAACTAAACACTAATTAAAGGAGTTACTTATGTTTAAAGGCGGAATGGCTGGAATGATGAAAAAAGCCCAGCAAATGCAAGACAACATGCAAAAAGCACAAGAAGAAATTAAATCTTTAAGTGTGACAGGCAAGGCTGCAGGTGGTGCAGTTGAAATCACTATCAATGGTGAACATTTAGCCACCAACATTAAAATTGATGAAATGGTCATGGATGATAAAGACATGTTAGAAGATTTGATACTAACCGCCATGAATGATGCCACTCAACAAATTTCTGCCGCCTCAGAGGCGAAAATGAAAGGTGCAACTGGTGGTATGAATCTACCTGGTGGCATGAATTTACCAATTTAATTCTGAGTCAATGATTGAATCACTTAACAAAGCTTTTTGCGCCCTACCCGGTGTTGGTAGTAAAACTGCACAACGCTTTGTGTATCATTTATTAGAACGTAATCGTGAAGGTGGGTTTGACCTTGCTAAGGCATTGGTTGATGCCATGGAGCATGTCAAACATTGCAACTCTTGCAGAACGCTGAGTGAAAAAGCCATTTGTAATATTTGCGCCAATGACACTCGTGACAATACACAATTGTGTATTGTAGAAACGCCAACTGATATTCATGCCATTGAACAAAGCGGTGTATACAAGGGCAAGTATTTCGTTCTAAGTGGCTACTTATCCCCTATTGATGGCATTGGTGCTAGCGAACTTGGTCTAGATGAATTAGAACAAAAATTATCAGATGACCAAGTGACAGAAATTATCCTTGCCACTAACGCCACAGTTGAAGGCGAGGTGACTGCGCATTATATTAGCAACATGGCAAAGCAATTCAATGTGCAAATTACTCGTATCGCCCATGGCATCCCAATTGGTGGTGAGCTTGAATATGCTGATATCAACACCATTGCTCACGCCTTATCGGGGCGCAAGAATTACGACTAAACTGTCTAAAACTTTTTAGACAACAGTTCAATCTCATAGCCATCAGGATCTTTTAAGAAGCCTACAATAGTTGTACCAGCACTCATAGGACCTGCTTCACGAATCACCTCAGCACCCTGCTCTTTTGCCATTTCAACAGCTTTATATACATCGTCAACATTAATGGCGATATGACCAAACCCTGTACCCATTTCATAAGTATCTTTACCCCAATTATGAGTTAACTCCAAAGCTGGATTTTCAGCCTCAGGGCCATAACCCAAAAAAGCCAAGGTAAACTCACCCTTAGGATAATCCTTTTGCCTTAATAATTTCATGCCTAATACTTCAGTATAAAAGGCAATAGATTTATCTAAATTTCCAACTCGCAACATTGTGTGCAAAATTCTCATGGCATCTCGCTTATAATTCAAATATTCATATTATAAACTTAGCTGATAATGTCGGACGAATTCTCCCACTGGGATCATATTTATAAAAATGCCAATCTTGAAAAAGTTAGCTGGCATCAACAGCATTCTACAATTTCTTTTAATTGGATTGTAGAATCTACTAAAAAACAAGATGCTATTGTTGATATCGGCAGCGGTGTATCAATATTAGCTGACAATCTATTAGCCGCAGGGTTTACTGATATTTCACTTTTGGAATTATCAACCCAGGCCTTAAACACACTCAAGACTAGGCTTAAAAAGTCCACCGATAAACTTAGTTTTTACAATGAAAACATCCTAGATTTTGAATCAAATACCACATTCAAGCTTTGGCATGATCGAGCTGTTTTTCATTTTTTAACCAACCCTAAAGACCAGCAAACTTATTTGCAAAAACTTAATCAATATCTTGAAAAAGATGGATTATTTTTGTTAGCAACCTTCTCCCCAGAAGGCCCAACACAATGCTCAGAATTAGACATTGTGCAATACGACGTCAAAAAAATTACTCAGCTTTTGGGAGATCGATTCAACTTATTAAAAACTCAATCAGAAGCACATCCACATCCAAATGGTAGTGTGCAGCACTTTAACTATTTTTTATTCAAGAAAAAATAGCCTATCCGTCCACTCTTAATAGCGTTGATTAAGTTGAAGAAGTATTTACACGGCTTTACCAACAAAAGACAGCGCTCTTGAAGCTATTAAAATAGTGGTTGATAGCATGACCAGCCCCTCTGACACTAGCAACAACCTAAAAATAAACATTA
>NZ_JAQWSS010000048.1 GCF_029243085.1 Candidatus Thioglobus sp.
TTTAATATTGACAGATTCATTAGGTAGGTCGTCATTTGTATAAGCCTTAATGCTCATTTCTACCTCGTGCACGCCAATTGTTTGAGTTTTTGCAAGTAGGCTTAGGTCTTGTAAAATTCGAACAGCTAAATGCTTATTATCTCCCTGAACAACAAACTCTTGGCCTTTGTTGTTTATTTCAACATCAAGGCTCTTAGCAATAGACTCTAAGTTGCGATCAAATGAGCCACAAACATTTGCCAATTGTTCTGAATTGTCAACCTCTAGAGTTATATGCATAGTTCACCTACTAGCGAGTTACCACGTGCTTCAATAATTCTTACATTAACAATTTGACCGATTAATGATTCATCGCCCTTAAAATGTGTATTACGCATGTTTTCAGTTCGACCAAACATATTGTCATCTTTTCTAGCTTTGTTTTCCACTAACACTTTCTGCACACTACCAATCATAGATTTTGAAATGCTTTCAGTTGATTCATCAATGGTTTTTTGAACGCGAGCGAGTCGATCTTTTTTAATTTGCATATCTACATCATCAACAAAGCTACCAGCAGGTGTGCCAGGGCGTGCGGAATAGATAAAGCTAAAAGATTTATCAAAGCCAATGTCATTAATCAAGGCCATGGTATCTTCGAAATCTTGATCATTCTCACCTGGAAAACCGATGATAAAGTCACTTGATATGGAAATATCTGGACGTATTTCACGAAGTTTTCTAATTTTAGATTTGTATTCAATAGCCATATGCCCACGTTTCATTAAGCCTAAAATTTTGTCAGAGCCACTTTGAATGGGTAAGTGTAGATGTGAGACTAACTCGGGTACTTCTGCATAGGCTTCAATTAATGAATCTGAAAATTCAACTGGATGCGAGGTTGTATAGCGAATACGATCAATACCATTAATTTGTGCAACAATATTAATTAGTAGGGCTAAATCAGCCATCTCCCCATCATCCATCAGACCTTGATAGGCATTGACATTTTGACCTAATAAATTAACTTCACGAACACCTTGTTTGGCCAAAGTTTCCACTTCTTTAATAACGTCGTTAAAAGGGCGAGAAACCTCTTCTCCCCGAGTATAAGGCACAACACAAAAAGTGCAATATTTGCTACAACCTTCCATAATTGAAACAAAGGCGCTAACACCATTTGATTCAGGCTCAGGTAAATGGTCAAATTTTTCAATTTCTGGAAAAGAGATATCAATGCTGGTTTTTTTGTCACCTAGTACATCATTTAACATGGTCGGTAAACGGTGTAGCGTTTGTGGTCCAAAAATAATATCTACATATGGGGCGCGCTTAAGAATTAATTCACCTTCTTGAGAGGCGACACAGCCGCCAACACCAATGACCAAATTAGGGTTTTTAACCTTAAGTTTTTTCCAGCGTCCTAACTGATGAAATAATTTCTCTTGGGCTTTTTCACGTATGGAGCACGTGTTAAGAAGCAGCACATCAGCCTGATTAGCATCGTCAGTTAATTCTAAGTTATGGGAGTGTTTGAGTACGTTAACCATTTGATCTGAATCGTATTCATTCATTTGGCATCCAAAGGTACGGATGTGTAATTTATTCATAATATGATTTTTCTACTATGACTCAGAGTTATTCTGAATATATAGCGTTTGAGTTGGATAAGCAATTTCAGCTTTGTGAAGTTCAATGATATCAGCTACATTGAGTAGTATTTCTTGTTTTATTTTTTGATACTCATTCTTACTTGTTGTATTGGTAAAAGCGTAAATGTTGAAATCAATTGATGAGGCGTTGAAATAATTAAAGTAAACGCGTAATGCCTCATTATGATCAATATCCTTGTGTTCATTGAGCATTTTTTCAACACTGGTTACAATGTCAGGTATTTGTTTTATGTCATCATAGCGTACACCAATTACTTCTTTGATGCGACGATTAGTCATACGTGACGGTGTTTCAATTGGAATTGAGGCAAAGATTGAGTTGGGAATATAGACTGGGTTTTTGCTAAAAGTGCGTATGCGCGTCATGCGCCATCCAATTTTTTCAACCGTGCCTTCAAATTCACCTGATCGAATCCAATCACCGGTGGAAAAAGGCTTGTCCATTTGGATCATTAAGCCGCCAAAAATATTAGACAGCATGTCTTTAGCAGCAAAGCCCATCACAATACCACCCACGCCACCAAAAGTTAATAGACTCGAAATCGAAAATCCTAGGAATTGTGCAACGCCAAGTAAAATTGCTACTACCATCAAGATTTTAATTAATCGTGAAAACAATCGAACCGAATCATTATCAACGTTATTATCTTTTTCAATTAAGTAAGATTCAACCCCTGTTATGACACGCACAACTCCCCAAGTTATGATAAATATTGGGGCAATGTCAATATAATCTACGACTGTAACTAGTAAGCTAATCTGATCTTTGAAAGTACTAATAGAAAAATACAACCAGCCAAACCATATAAGTACTTTTATCGGGGCTGAAACTGCTTTAATTAGGTGGTCATCAAGTTGGTTTTTGGTTTTCCCAGCATGCTTAACAATTTGGTTTAAGATAAAGCCTAGGATTATATGAGCGACTAATGCCACTATAAATAAAATCCCTGTAGCTTGATACGGCGTCATATTTTGTAAAAAATCATTCATAATCAATATTTTAGCGCTTATTTTAAATATTTGAGTGGATTAATCGTCTGTTTGAATTTCTTCATTTCAAAGTAAAAAGGCTGATTTGTTGTGTGTGCAATCACGTCGCCTTTAGCGACCTGATCTCCTATAGTTACTTGCAAGTTTTGGGTTTGAGTATAGGTACTATAAAAACCAAGTGGGTGACGCAAAATGATCATTTTCCCATGACTTTCCATTTTGCTACCAATATAAACAATCTTTCCATCGCGAATGGCACGAATTTTTTGACCATTGTTTGTGTTGAAAGTTAACCCTTGGTGTTTATTGGAAAAGAGATGGCTAACTTGGCTATTAACTGGTATTTGCCAAGTAGAGGTCTTGTTGTTAACTTTTTGAACAGTCTTGTTGTTAACTTTTTCAACAGATTGGTTAGTTACTTTATGTGTTTTGTGTTCAATAACAATTACATTGGCTAGGCGTTGATGGTTAATGTTTTCTAGATGTGATGATTTTTCAATCACAATGACCGCAGGTTTGGGCGATTGGGAGTAACAACCACTTAACAAAGATATTATTAAAATAGTTAGGAGTTTAACCTGCATACCAGGCACCAAAAATAACCACGATAATCAGCCCGTAGCCCAAACGATCAATATATTTTTGCAACCATTGGTCACACTGAGCGCCATATTTTTTAATCAAAATGGCTATTAGATAATAACGAGCAGCACGTGCTACTAGAGAAATTAACACAAAAGGCAAAAGTGGCATGGCCATACTACCTGCACTAATCGTGGCTAACTTGTAGGGAATTGGACTAAAAGCAGCAATACCAACAACCCAAATCCCATAACGATCAAAGAAATCTTTAATTGAGATAATTGACTCGGGTTTAATTAATCCGTAATCAAGTAAAAAGCTCAACAAAACATCGCCTAGAAGGTAACCCGCAAGCCCACCTAATACAGAAAATATAGTAGCAATTAAAGCGAAAGAATAGGCTTTGTTAGGCTGTTTAAGAGCCATTGGTGCTAACAATATATCGGGTGGTGGATAGGGTAGTACAGAGGATTCTAAAAAGCTAACAATGGACAGCCAATAAATAGCAAATTGACTAGATGCCCATTCTAGAGCTTTTTGATAAATTCTAGAAAAAATTTGCATGTAGGTTTAACTATCTTTAACCATCGGAAACCCTAACGCTTCACGCGAATCGTAATAGGTTTGTGCTACTTTTTGACTCATAGCCCTTACACGACGAATAAAGCGTGCACGATCTGTCACACTAATTGCATGACGAGCATCTAACAAATTAAATAGGTGTGAAGCTTTCATAACTTGTTCATACGCTGGATAGGGTAGCGCTTGCTCTATTAATTGTTCATTCATGGACTCTGCTTCATCGAACTGCTTGAAAAGTACATCAGTATCAGCAATTTCAAAATTATAGGTTGATTGCTCCACTTCATTTTGATGAAATACATCGCCATAGCTTACACCTTCTGTCCAAACTAAATCAAAGACACTATCAACACCTTGAAGATACATAGCCAAACGTTCAAGACCATAAGTAAGCTCACCTGCAACAGGTTTGCAGGCCAATCCCCCTACTTGCTGGAAATAAGTAAATTGAGAAACTTCCATGCCGTTTAGCCAAATCTCCCAACCAAGCCCCCAGGCACCAAGCGTTGGAGATTCCCAGTTGTCTTCCACAAAGCGAACATCGTGCTTGGTAAGGTCAATACCAATCTCGCTTAAAGATTCTAGGTATAGATCTTGAATATCTTTAGGTGAGGGTTTTAGAATAACTTGAAATTGATAATAATGCTGAAGGCGATTTGGATTCTCACCATAACGACCATCTGTTGGGCGGCGTGAAGGCTGTACGTAGGCAGCTTTCCATGGTTCAGGCCCAACAGCACGTAAAAAGGTAGCAGGATGGAATGTACCTGCACCCATTTCCATATCAAACGGTTGTAATAAGGTGCAACCTTTAGATGCCCAAAAAGTTTGTAATTTTAAAATTAAATTTTGAAAGGACGCTGTTGCATCTAGATCTGAAATTGACATATTAATTTTATTGAATATATTGCAAAAAATTTTACCGCATCGAACATGAGTTAATTGGGTATTTATAAATTGATGGCACGCAGAAAGTTGGGAGCTTTATATATAAAGCTGAGAAGAATTAATTTTAGAAGCCCCCAAAGATGTCAAATAAGCATATGGAGATAAAACCTATTTAACAATTATTAAATACTGAGAGATTTAATAACAAGGCCAGTATACCAAAAAAAAAAAAAAACGATTTTACAAATAATTGACTATCTTTTAAATCAATAAAGGCTTAGGTTATTTTAAGTTTTAATAGTTCATTAT
>NZ_JAQWSS010000071.1 GCF_029243085.1 Candidatus Thioglobus sp.
AAGTAGCCACAGCGCATAATGTCAATATTATTGATATTCGACTTTCACAGATGGAGCCTAGTGATCTTCGAGGCATTCCTTTTAAAAATGATAATTTAGTTGATTGGTCCATTCCATCATTACTACCTAATGAAGAGCGCCATGGCAAGCAAGGAATTTTGTTTTTAGATGAGATTACTTCAGCGCCACCAACAGTTTCAGCAGCAGCCTATCAACTTATTTTAGATAGACGCTTAGGTGATTACATTGTGCCTGATGGTTGGGTTATTTTTGCAGCAGGCAATCGACAAGGGGATCGTGGTGTTACTTATTCTATGCCAGCACCTTTGGCGAATCGTTTTTCTCACTACGAGCTTGATGTTAACTTAGATGACTGGGCTGCTTGGGCTTATAAAAATAAAATTGATGAGCGTATTATTGGTTTTTTAAGATACCGTCCTGAACATTTATTTGAATTTGATCCAGCTCACAATCCGGTTGCATTCCCTTCACCAAGGACTTGGGAGTTTGTGCATCGTGCACTTAAAAAGTTTGACAATGATTTAGCGTTATTTAGACAAGCTGCTAGCGCTTGTGTGGGTGAGGTGGCTGGTGTGGAAATTACCACTTTTGTTGAGCATATGGCTGATTTACCTGATCTGGATGCAATTATTAATGGTGATAGTGTTAGCATTCCAAAAGAGTTAGATCTTCAATATGCAATTTGTGCTGCGTTAGCAGGGCGTGCGATTGCAGCAAAAGATGGCGATAACGCACAGCAGGTTTGGGGTAATATTTTAAATTTTGCTAAAGATTTTCCACAAAAAGAATTAGGTGTTATGCTAGTTTCAGATATGCAAAGAGCTATTGGTGGTGAGTTATTTACCATTCCTGAATTTGCTGATTGGGCAGGAAAAATAGCCGACACTATGTTTGATTAATAGTAATTATTAAATGGCTGATTCCGAATATAAATTCTGGCAAGATTCTAAGCTTGCACCCGATCCAAAAGTAGAAGTTATTGGTGAAGATATTGTTTACGAAAACAATGTTGACGATGTCGATTTAGAGGCGGTTGAAGCGAAACTAACTAAAGCACGCACTCAGCTTATTCTCGATAAACCTTTTTTGGGTAACTTGGTGTTAAGATTACCTTTGAAAGCTGCAGGATCCTGGTGTCAAACAAGTGCTACGGATGCCAAGAGTTTTTATTACAACCCTAGTTTTATTGAAAAACTAGATAATCATCAAACTAAATTTGTGCTCATACATGAGGCACTACACTGTGCTCTCACGCATTTTGCTCGTAGGGGTACTAGAGATAAGCATAAATGGGACTTAGCATGCGACTTTGCCATTAATCCTTTGTTGGTTAAAGAGGGTTTTAGACCGCCACTTGATGTGCCTATTTTTAATAAATACGAAAGCATGATTGCTGAAGAAATCTATCCGATGATTGACGATAGTATCGACACCGAGCCAATGGATCAACACCTTTATGATGACAATCCCAAGGATGATGCAGATGAGTCAGATGGCGGTATGCGTGAAGATAGCTTAGAAGGCGAAAAAGACAATGCTAGTGGAAAAAGCGAGCAAAGTAACCCATCACAAGGCAATGCAAGCTCAGGTGAGCTAGCCCAGCAGCCATCTCCACTAACGCCCGATGAAATGCAAGAGTTGAGTGGCAAATGGCAAAAAAATCTTGCGTCATCTGCCCAGCTTGCACAGCAAGCGGGAAAACTTGATGGTGAGTTTGCCAAACTGATTGATTTTTTCTTGCAGCCACAACTGTCATGGCAATCACTATTAGCACAGTACATGTCTAGTTTGGCTAGAGATGATTTCTCTTATGCTAGGCCTTCTAGAAGAAGTGGCGCCGCCATCCTGCCATCGCTTAGATCGAGTCAAATAGATATTACTGTGGCAATTGACACTTCAGGGTCTATTTCCCAGGATGAAATCGATGAATTTGTATCTGAAATTAACGCCATTAAAAGCAATATGAGAGCTTCCATTACTTTAATTGCTTGTGATGAAAAAATCAATCCTAATTTAATTTGGCGTTTTGAAGCTTGGGATGAATTGAAATTTCCAGCATCTTTAGGTGGCGGAAAAGGAACTAATTTCAATCCAGTATTTAATCATATAGATCAGCAAGACTCTCCCTCAAGTGTCTTAATTTACTTTACCGATGCGAAAGGCAAGTTTCCAGAGTATGAGCCAAATTACCCTGTTATGTGGCTAGTCAAAGGTAAAGAACCAGTCCCCTGGGGATCTCGAATTCAACTCAATTGACTAATTATGCTAGATTTAACCCCTAAAGAGCTAAAAGAATATTTGGAATTTAACAAGCCTCTGTTACTGGATGTTAGAGAGCAGTGGGAGTGGGATAAATGCCATTTAAAGGATGCTAAATTATTGCCAATGGGTCAAATAATGGCTAATATCGAGTCATTAGACAAGTCACAGGAAACTGTGTTAATTTGTCATCATGGTATTCGCTCTATGCAAGTAGCACGCTATTTCGAATCCATTGGTTTTGATAAAATCATCAATCTTAAAGGTGGTGTCGACGCCTGGGCTAAGACGATTGATGACTCAATGGCTTTGTATTAAACTAGACGCTGTCTACTAGCTTCAAATAGACTAATTCCTGTTGCCACAGACACATTCAAACTCTCAATATTACCCTGCATTGGAATTAATGCTAATTGATCGCAAGATTGTTTAGTTAGCTTTCTTAAACCTTTGCCTTCAGCACCCATAATTAAAGCAGTCGATGTGGTCAAATCAATTTGATAAATTGAAGTATTGGTAGAACCATCTAAACCAACCACCCAAATATCTTGTTGTTGTAAAGCTTTAATGGTTCTAGCAAGGTTTGTTACTTGAAATATTTTAAATTGATTAAGTGCGCCCGCTGATGTTTTGTGCACTAAGGCGTTTATTGGCGCTGATCCATCCTTGTTGATAACGACACAATCAACGCCCGCAGCATTGGCACTGCGCAAACAGGCGCCAAGATTTCTTGGATCTTGAATAGAATCTAAAATAAGAATAAGGGCGGCATGATCCAACTTAGAGACATGAGCAATTAGTTCATCTTGATTGGGTAGGGTAGGTAGTAGTATCTCAGCAGCAATACCTTGATGAGTCTGATTTTTGGTCAGTTTATCAAGTTGTTGTTTATTTGATTTTTCAGTTTGAATGTCTAATTGTCTAAGCTGAGTGGTAATTTGTCCAACACGTTTGTCGTTACGATTATCAAGCACTAAGACTTTTACAAAACCTTCAGGAGCGGCATCTAATTGCGCTTGAATGGCATGAAAACCAAAAATAGTAATTGTTTTAGACATGGCAATTATAGCTTGTGGTCAAAGATTTCGATGTAGGCATCTTTTCTAAGTTTTTTAACCCAATTGCTAAAATAAGCATTTTTCTTTTGACGCATCAATGCTGCCTTAATATTTCGAAGGTGATTGTTTACACTGCGTTTTTCAATGATTTTAACCAGCCTCCAGCCATTGCCAGCCTTAAAGGGTGCACTTAAATCTTGTAGGTCTAGACTTTTTAGAGCATTGGTAAACGGTTCGGGAAGGCGTTTTTGTACTAACCAACCTGATTCACCACCATTCTTATAGGATTCATCCTGGGAATGTAATTTGGCCAATACGGAAAATGATTCACCTTGCTGTATTTTCAGCGATAGGTCAGTTAAAAATGCTTTAATTAGCTCATCTTGAGATTGTAATAGTGATTCGGTTGAATCGATTGAGCTAATAGCTATTTGCGCAATACGGATTTGTTTAACAATATCATGATCAGTTGCTGGATTAGCTTCTAGCGCCTGGTTAATTTCAGCCTTACTTAAAGAGAGTCCCGCCTTGTTATTAATTAATTCTTTCAAACCGTTTAGAGAAAG
>NZ_JAQWSS010000075.1 GCF_029243085.1 Candidatus Thioglobus sp.
ATTGATGATATCCGTGCCTACGCCATAAATCATACTCTAACTTTAAGCATTAACGCTTTCATTTCACGAGTAGCTTGCTCAAGACCGACAAATATAGCCCTTGCAATAATCGAATGACCAATATTTAGCTCTACAATTTCAGGAAGTTCAGCAATTGCCGAAGTATTTTCTAAAGTAAGCCCGTGTCCGGCATTAACCTGTAGGCCAATAGAATGTGCGTATGCCGCCATTGCTTTTATATGCTCAAACTCTTGTTTTTGCTCATCGCCCGTTGCATTAGCATAATGGCCTGTATGAAGCTCAATAACTGGCGCGCCGCATTCTTTTGCCGCATCAATCTGATCTTTTTGAGCATCAATAAATAGTGAAACAATAATACTAGCTTCAGCTAATTGAGCGCAAACTTGTGTCATTCTTGGAATTTGGCTAGCAACCTCAAGCCCACCTTCTGTTGTTAGTTCTTCGCGCTTTTCAGGTACCAAACAACAGTCTTCAGGTTTAATTTTAGTAGCAATAGCAATCATCTCATCTGTCGTTGCCATTTCTAAATTCATCTTAGTCGTGAGCTTATTTCTCAAAATTTCTACATCAGAATCTTGAATATGACGCCTATCCTCACGCAAATGCAGAGTAATACTATCAGCACCAGATTGTTCACACAACAAAGCTCCTTCAATTGGACACGGATAGTTGGTGCCACGCGCTTGCCTAAGAGTGGCAATGTGGTCAATGTTAACGCCTAAATAAATACTCATAATGTGCTATTTGCTAAAAAATAATGATCGACTTTGTAAGGGCTTATCACCCAGCAAAGGTTTTAATCGCATGCGATTTAAATCTCTACATGCCTTTAATTGCTGTGGATCTGGCATGTTGTTAATATCATCAATCAATAATTGATTAATAGATTTTCCTATTATTTTACCTGCAACACTTCTCATAAATCCACCTTGATGTTGATATTCATAATGAGCGTTTAAATCAATGGGTTCACCTATTATGTCTTGTGAAAAATCTACACCATAGCCCAGCTCTTGTAATAAGTTGTGTTCAAATAAACGAAGCAACCAATGGCTAGATAACGGATTAATTGTTGCTAGATTTTGAACAAAGCTTTTGTAAATCTCAAACAGTTCAAAATGAGGATCTTGCTCATGCAATAGTCTTGAAATGAGCTCATTGACATACATACCAAGAATAAGGCTATCACCCTTAAGCTGTCTAGGGATATCATCTGCTTCCCAATTACTTAAGCTCTTCAAATCTCCCTTACCACTATAAGAAATTTTGAGGTGTTGAAACACTTGAATTTGGGTTTTTGAGTTGCGCAAACCTCTACCTACTAATCTAATTCTGCCGTGTTCGAGGGTAAGAAAATCTAGCAATAAAGAGGTGTCTTTAAAGGTTCTTCGATGTATCAAAAAAGCTGGGGTTAAATCCACTTTTGCCATGACTATTCATTCCCATACATATTATCTGCATTAAACTTCGTAGAAATTCTGGAGGGCAATACTGCTATCCACTGATCATTTATAAGTTCAGCAATGATAAAACTAAAAACTGGATTTGTAATACTACCCATTCTAAAATCTTTCAATATTAGCTTGTTATCAGTAACTTCTAAGTTGTAAAAACCACTTGAGAAATTGGCGTATTTATCAACAACTTGTTGGTTAATATTTTTTAAATAGTGTCGATTTTCAACTTTAATTTCTACACCCTTGTTGCCAAAAACATCAACAAAATATTGCTTAATAAAATCATCCTCGACAACAACAACTCGCCACAATATACTGTTGAATGGCGTTGGTGTGGCATAAGCCTTTCCGCTTGGTAGTATTGATTGCTGGATGACAAATGTAGACAACAAATAAAGTTGTGAAAATATAAGTGCAATTGTATTAAACGAAAAATTATTAATCATCAGCACTTTCTTCTTGATGAAAATATAACCAATGCTAACACTTAGTGGTATTGTATAAATCGGATCGATGATAAAAATCGATCCAATCATAATTTTAAAATCACTAAAAGGCAATAGCAAAGAAGTGCCATAACTTGTAAAACTATCTAGAATTGGGTGAGTTGTTAAAACCAAAAAGACCAAAATTAGCCAACGAAAATAGCTAAGTAGATCAAAAAGTTTGTACAGTAAAGCCGCTATTAATGGCGAAATTAGAGTGAGATAAAACAAGGAATGTGAGAAGTCTCTATGCTCAATGGTACTTGTCAAAGCATCTGGATAACTAAATAAAACATCTAGATCTGGTATGGTTGCCACAAGTCCTGAAATCAGCGCGACTTTTGGGGTTTTCTTTGGCGAAACGGCTATTCCAATAACAGCACCCAGACTAAATTGAGTAATTGAATCCATTAATAATGACTAGTCGTAACCTAATGATGCAAGTGAACGTTTAGAATCAGACCAACCCGTTGATACTTTAACCCAAAGCTTTAAAAACACTTTGCGATCTAAAAATCCTTCAATACTTTGACGAGCTTCTGTACCAATTTGTTTTAACATTTCACCCTTATTACCAATCACAATATTTTTTTGCGACTCCTTTTCAACAAAGATACGTGCAGCAATGCGTTGCATTTTTCCATCCAATTCATACTGCTCAATCTCTACTGTCAAATCATATGGCAATTCATCTTCTAGGTGACGCATTAGCTTTTCACGAATAAATTCTGCGACAATAAATTTCTCTGATCTATCAGTCACATAATCCGCATCAAAAATCATCGGCTGTTCAGGTAAATGCTTTAAAACTAATTCTCTTAGAGCGCTCGTGTCTCTTTTTTTGAACGCAGATAAGGGGAATAAATCAGTGGGCTGATACTTTAGAGCAATTTTCTCAAGAAATGGTAACACTGCCTGAGGTGATGATAGCTTGTCAATTTTATTAATACACATCACCACTGGCACATCTACTTGAGAGACATGCTCTAAAACGCGAGCATCTTCTTTAGTCCATTTATTAGCTTCTACTAGCCATAAAATCATATCTACATCTTTAATGCTAGAACTTGCAGCGCGATTCATATAAGCGTTAATTGCTTTTTTATTACCAATATGTACACCGGGCGTATCTACAAAGACCATTTGATAATTATCTGTTGTATCAATCGCGTGTATGCGATGGCGTGTCGTCTGGGGGCGGTGCGAAGTAATTGACAGTTTTTGTCCAATTAACTCATTAACCAGTGTTGATTTACCCACATTAGGACGACCAACCACTGCAATAAAACCTGCTTGAAAATTCATTATTTCTTTCCCTTTAACTTATCTAACAATATCTGTGCACATGATTGTTCTGCACGCTTAATGCTTTTAGCATCTTGATTAACTTGTATATCTTGATCAGTCAAAAAACATTTAACTGTAAAAACAGCGTTATGATCTTTTCCAACTGTTTTAATCAATTCATACTTAGGTAAGGTGTTGTTGCGCTTTTGTAGATATTCTTGCAATTGTGTTTTTGGATCCTTCAAAGAGTCATTTGGATTAATACCATCTAGAAGATCTTTGAATAAATCTAAGATAACCGTATTAATTGTCTCAAAATCAGAATCAAGCAAAATAGCACCAAAAATTGCTTCTACTGCATCAGCTTGGATAGATTCACGTCGATAACCACCACTTTTTAATTCACCAGAGCCTAAGATTAAAATATCAGCTAAATTTAATTTAACGCCAAATTGAGCCAATGTCTGACCCCGAACCAAATGTGATCTAAGACGAGATAACTTACCCTCTTCAACATGGGTAAAGCGCTTGTACAATTCTCTAGAGATGATCAATCCAAGAATACTGTCACCCAAAAATTCTAATCGTTCATTATTTTTCTTACCGACGCTACGATGGGTCAAAGCTAGCTTAAGCAAACTTAGGTCTTTAAAATGATAGTTAAGTTGTTGTTGTAATTTTTCCATCTATAATGACACAATAATAATTTAATATATATCTTATATGTTTTGGCAAGAAGACACTAAAGAAGAACATTTTACGCTTCCTGAGACTATTCAAGAGGTTAGCTTTAAAATCCAATCAAAAATACTGCCGATGGATCATAGCTTTTTATTAGCACAAGCTCTGATTAAACACCTGCCTTGGTTAGTTGAAACTAACGCTGGCATTCATGATATTGGGGTGGCTGATGGTAACGGCTGGGAACAAAATAAAGATGGCGGGTTTTATTACCCTTCAAAACGCTCTAAACTCACATTGCGAATCCCTTTTGAGCGCATTGAAGAGGTTAAAGAGTTAATTGGAAAAACCCTTGATTTGGGCGATTATCAAGTTAAAGTAGTTAAATTTATTAATTCAAAACTTTTAAGTGATATGCCAGTGTTATTTGCTAAACAGGTAGCTTGTGAAAAAAACATGAGCGAGGATGATTTTTTACAATTGTGTTTTGATCAACTGTCTAAGTTGGGCATTCAAGTTAAAAAAATGATGGCTGGCCTTGAGCATAATATTCAAACTGACAACAATGCAATTCATACTCGTTCTTTGATGGTTGCAGATTTAACCAAAAATGAATCAATACTATTACAGGAACAAGGCCTGGGCGATCATCGCCTATTAGGTTGTGGACTCTTCATTCCACAAAAAGGCATTGAGACAATTGAAAGTTAGTCTAACACTTGCACCAACTCCCATTTAGGCATACAATTCTTAACTGTAAATATTGACAACACTCTGGGGGGAGATTGTGCGCATACTTGTTATTTTTTTCGTCTTATTATCTTCATTAAATTTATCTGCCCACGAGCATGTTAAGCCAGGTGAATTTTTAGGCGCCAAAACAGTTGATGAACTGCCAAACTGGTTCAAAGCCACCTTCATGGATTTTTCTGAAGATTTAGAAGAAGCTAGTGATGAAGGTAAACATGTGATGATGTATTTTCATCAGAATGGCTGTCCTTATTGCTCAAAACTAGTTGAAGAAAATTTTCATAATGAAAATCTAGTGGCC
The DNA here is from genome assembly GCF_029243085.1 of Candidatus Thioglobus sp. Classification (GTDB taxonomy): domain Bacteria; phylum Pseudomonadota; class Gammaproteobacteria; order PS1; family Pseudothioglobaceae; genus Thioglobus_A. The sequence continues at coordinate 4,983 of NZ_JAQWSS010000075.1, forward strand.
AAATTACAAACTAATTTTGACACCATTGAAACCAATATGTGGGGTGATCGAGATCTTACAGATTGGAATGGAGATGATTACACTGAAAAAGAATTTTCATCAAAAATGAAAATCCAATTTACTCCAACCATTGTTTTCCTAAACCCTAAGGGTGAAACACTGCTTAGACTTAATGGCTATCAATCAGTTGAAAAAATGCATGCAACCTTAGATTATATTTCTAACAAAAAATATCTTGAGCAGTCTTATGCAAGCTATATCAACAACCTCAAAAAAGAAAAAAGTGGCACTTTAAATGCCAACCCTATTTTTGAATCTGGGCCGCATATGCTTACTCGTAACACCCATATTCCAGCGCAGAAATTTTTGGCAGTATTTTTTGAAGAGCCTAACTGTCAAGAATGTGATGAATTTCACAATCAATTAATGCCACTAGAACAAACTAACACCCTACTCAAGCAAATGCAAGTGGTGCGCTTTAATGCGCTAAGCAATGAAAAACTCATTACCCCTTCTGGCAAAAGAACCACTGCAAAAGATTGGTACGATAGCCTGAAGCTAACTTACAAGCCAGCTGTTGTATTTTTTGACAAAAATGGAACGGAAATTATTAGAAAAGATGCTTTCTTCAAATCATTCCATTTTCATTCAATTATGACTTACGTGCTCTCAGGTGCTTACAAAACTCAGCCAAATTTTCAACGCTACATTGAACATCAAGCTGATGCCTTAAGAGAAAAAGGTATTACTGTTGATATTTGGAAATAAGCTTAAATAAAAAAACTAATTGCTGTGATAGTGACTATGGAATTGAGACGAATAATGGTTAACAGTGTTACCAATATCAATACTCTCACCCATTATCATTGCAATGATAGCCATTACTGCAATAAATATTAACACCAAAATAGCCAATGCTACAATTGAAGCCAATGTCCATTTGATAATAAACCACACCATATTCCAAAATGGCATTTGAATTTTGGTAACCTTTACCTCTTCTTGCATAAATTGCCTTATTAATTCTTAATAAATTTTACTTCAACACGTCTATTATCGGCATTCCATGGGTCATTAGGATGTTTATGCTCTGAATTGCCAACTCCTTTTGAATTTAATCTGGCTGAGGACATAGAATAGTTCTCTTCTAAATAAACCTTGACACTATTCGCCCTACCTTCGGAAAGTAATTTTATCCAGTCTTCATATGAAGTACAGTTTTGACTATATCTATAATCACTTTTATCTTTGTAACATCTTTCTTTGCCATCGTTAGTTCCAGCAACATGCCCCACCAATTCAAATATACCGTTTCTAAAAGCATAAGAAGAGACCGCCTCACCTAAACTATCCAATTCCTTCATTGCTGAATTTGTCAATCTCCAATGATCACCTTCAAAAGTTACGTCAAAATCAACAAATTGCTTTTCTTCAATCTCTTTAACTAATTTTCTAACCTGACTGGTTGCTGCACTAATAGCAGCGACTGCATCAATATCAGCACCTTGATAGGGAGATTCTGATTCCCCTTTAAGATCTGTTAGCTTTACGTAATAGTACTTAGTGTCATCAACAACACCGTTAGCCTTGTAGGCGTCAATATCAATTCCAGATGTAGCACCTTCGACCTTTCCTACGCCAATCCATTGTTTGCCATTTTGACTAATCTCCACTGCAGTTGACTCAACCACCTCGCCAACTTCAAATATCCATAAATCATCAGATGAATCTCCAGAAGTTGTTAAGTAGTTATCATTAAATTTAATAGTAATAAAACCATGCTTACCTAATGAAAAAGAAGGGCATTTACCATCTTTGCAAACATTGCCATTTGGTAATGCAATAACCGCATTAGGTTTATCAAATGGAGCTTTTGATCCATTGCCCACTCTATATTCTACTACCTCGTCTGCAAATGATATCGGTCCTTGTGGGAAAGATACACCTTGTACTACTAAAGGGTTTGCAAATGTATTAAAACTCATTATTAATAACGCTATAAACACGCTTGTTTGTTGCATAACTGTACTCCAAATAATATTAGAACATTATTATACAGTGATTTAAAATACAGGTATATTATGGTTTACCATGGCATGTAGAAATCTAGAACTTAGACTTTTTTTACAAACTCAGATTTAAGTTTCATAGCACCGTGGCCAGGTATTTTGCAGTCAATATTGTGATCACCATCACACAAACGAATACTCTTAACTTTGGTGCCAACTTTAACTGCATTTGAAGTGCCTTTAATCTTAAGGTCTTTAATGACAGTCACCGTATCGCCATCAGCAAGTGTATTGCCATTAGCGTCTTTAACGACTTCTTCTTGTTCAACTAGATCATCTGCGGAAAATTCATACGCACATTCAGGACAAATTAGCAGGTTACCGTCTTCATAGACATATTCAGAATTGCATTTTGGACAGTTGGGTAAACTCATGCCTTATACCGTAAATGGGTATTTAACAGGGTCGTGGTGCTCATAACCAACTAACTCAAAATCATCCATGGTTACCCAGGTTTCTAGATCTTCCAGAGTTTTAATTTCCGGATTAATTTTAAGGCTTGGCAGTGGCAATGGATCACGACCAACTTGCTCGTTTTTAAAGATCTCTACTTGGTTTTCATAAAGATGTACATTCGACAAATGATGGCGCATTTTCTTGGCTTTTTTACCAGTAATCTGTGCGGTAATCATTAGCAAAAAAGCCACTTGAAAATGATTAAATGGTTGACCCAAGGCATAGTCACTACTACGCTGATAACTTTCTAGATACAAATCATCACCCAATAAATTAAAGTGATGAGTATGCATGCATGCTGGTAAACAAGCACGATGAATCAGATTAGGGTGGTTAAAAGTCATGATCTCACGGCGATCATCGATACCATTAGACAAATCCGTTACAATCTTTTTGTATTGATCCAAGGGCTCATCATCTTCAATACCCGGAAATGCACGCCCTATTACGCCGTAGCACATACCCATATCATCCTCACCTTGACGATATGGGTTATCAAGCCATGCTTGGTTATCATTGGCATTAGCATTCCAAGTATTGCAGCCTAATTCTCTGAATTGTGCAGCTGATTGATAGTCACGAATATAACCAAGCATTTCAGCAATGGCTGAC
>NZ_JAQWSS010000077.1 GCF_029243085.1 Candidatus Thioglobus sp.
ATAATCATGCCAATAAAAGCAAAGCCTAGAGAGCCATTTTGACGAATTCGATTGATCAATAACGATAGCGAATGAAGAACAATCCAAATAAATAAAAATACGGCAAATAAAACAGCTTTATTCTCAACAAACCAAAAACTCAAGATAAATAGAATAACAATACCAATCCATACAGGCTTGAACAATAATAAACTACGAGCTACAGTATCTTTTTTCCAACGTAAAAAAGGTGCAATGACCATGGCTAAAACAGCTGGAATCATAATGGGAACAAATACTGCATCAAAATACGGTGCACCTACAGAAATTTTACCCAAACCTAGAGAGTCTAATAACAATGGATATAGCGTACCTAAAAATACACTCAGCATTGCCGCAACTAACAAAATATTATTGATTAATAGTCCGCTTTCTTTTGACCACCATGAAAAAGTATTGTGACTTTTCATGAGTGAAGCTCTCCATGCGTACAACATCAAAGAACCGCCAATAACGATAATCAAAAATATCAAAATAAACAAGCCGCGATCTGGATCAGCTGCGAAAGAGTGCACTGATGTTAAAATACCCGATCTAACTAAAAAAGTACCTAATAGACTTAAAGAAAATCCAGCAATCGCCAACAACACTGTCCAATGTTTAAACGCACCACGCTTCTCACTTACGTTTAATGAATGGACCAGGGCAGTTGCCACTAGCCATGGCATGAATGAGGCGTTTTCAACTGGATCCCAGAACCACCAACCGCCCCAGCCAAGCTCATAATACGCCCACCACGAACCTAGTGTAATGCCAAACGTTAAAAAGGCCCAAGCTACCAGGGTCCATGGACGAGACCAGCGTAACCACGTAGAATCAAGTTGTCCACGAATGAGAGAGGAAAGAACAAAGGCAAAGGGAACCGCCAAACCCACATAACCCATGTATAACATTGGTGGATGGATAATCAAACCAAAGTCTTGCAATAAAGGATTTAATTCTCGACCCTGGGCAGGAATAACATCCAAACGCTCAAAGGGATTAGAGGTTAGCAATAAGAATAATAAAAAACCAATGCTAATCAATCCTAAAATAATCAAGATATGGTTTAACACTTCACTTGGCAGGCGCTTAGAAAACAAAGATACCGCAACACTCCAGCCAGCTAAAATTAACGCCCAAAGCAATAAAGAGCCTTCATGTGCACCCCATACGGCCGAAATTTTGAACATGGTTGGTAATTCGGTATTGGAATTATTGGCAACATACTTAACTGAAAAATCATCCAACACAAATGCGTTCATCAACACCGCAAAAGCAATTAATATCCAAAAAAACTGAGCCCACAACATTGGGCGTGATAATTGTGCCAGTGCAAAGTTACCTTTAAACAAACCTATAGCCGGCAATATAACCTGCAAGCAAGCAAAAGCCAACGCTAACACCAAAGCAAAATGTCCAATTTCAACTATCATTTTAAATTAATCATCAAATAAATCTATGATTTTATCTAATCCACCAATATTAATGGCAATATCTGCTTGTTCAGCAACAATTTTTTTTGCATGATAGGCAATTGACAAGCCGGCCACATCCATCATTTCTAAGTCATTTGCACCATCGCCAACAGCAATCACCTGATTAACGTTTAATGAATGTCTTTCGCACAATTCATAAATAAAATCGGCTTTGGCCTGGGCATTAATAATAGACCCTTGGGTTGTGCCAGTTAAATAACCATCATGCTCAGCCAAGGTGTTTGCCCTAGAGTAATCAAGCCCTATATCAGCTGCTAAGCGAGTTGTGAAATAAGTAAAGCCGCCAGATACCACTGCACTCTTAATCTTTTTCTTTTTAAGAAATTGAATTAGTTCTTTGCCACCAGGATTTACATTTAATTTTTGTTGATAAACTTTTTCCAAAACAGTAACATCTAAATCTTTCAATAATGCTACGCGCTCAGCTAAAGAACTGTCAAAGTCTAATTCTCCCTGCATAGCGCGCTCAGTAATTTCTGAGACTTGTGGCTTAAGGTTGGCAAAAGCTGCAATTTCATCAATACATTCTATGTTAATGAGCGTTGAATCCATATCACTAACAAAGAGCATTGCCTGCTCTGTTGAAAAGTGTATTGGCACAAAATTAAAGTCACACTTAAACTCTTCTCTTAATGAGTTTAATTCAACTTTTTTGTCAGTAGTAAAACGAAAATGTGTGCACTTTTGTTGGATGTCAGCGTCAAATTTTCGAGCAACAAGTTTGGCTATTGCCAGGTCTTGACTATGTAGAATAACTGTCTTCACATGTCACCTTGTTTTAAATATGGTGCGGAAGGAGAGACTCGAACTCTCACGTCTTACGACACTGGAACCTAAATCCAGCGTGTCTACCAATTCCACCACTCCCGCGAAGAATTTGAAATTATACCTAAATAATGTTAAAGTGGAAGCTTTCAAACACAGGATTCAAAAAATGACAATTAATAACGCAGTATCCGCTATGGCCGGCGTCTTCATCATGGCATCATTACTCCTCTACAATAGCAATATGTTTGCAGAAGTAAATTGGCTATGGCTAACCTTCTTCGTTGGCTTTAATTTATTTCAGGCGGCTTTTACTGGACTTTGTCCAGCAGCTAAAATCTTTAAATCAATCGGCCTTAAAGACTAAATGTCAAAATTTAAGCACTAGTATCAAACCAGTTTAACTTCTCTCTTAATTTAACTACTTCACCAACAATAATCAATGTTGGCGCCTTGATTGGTTGTGTGGCTACAACAGTTGGCAGTTCGCCTAACGTTGTCGTCCATACGCGATGATCGGGCGTTGTTCCTTTCTCAACCAAAGCTACCGGCATATCGCTGCGCATACCATGCTCAATCAGCTTGTCTGAAAGATGCTGCGCACCCTTTAAAGCCATATAAAAAACAATTGTTTGTTGCTCAACTGCCAATTCGTTCCATGGCAAATTCATACTACCATCTTTAAGATGTCCAGTAACAAAGCGACAAGATTGGGAATAATCACGATGTGTCAAAGGAATGCCTGAATAGGTTGAACAGCCTGAAGCAGCAGTAATACCTGGAACCACCTGAAATGGCACGCCATTTTCAGCCAGAGTTTCAATTTCTTCACCGCCACGGCCAAAAATAAATGGATCGCCGCCTTTTAGGCGACAAACACGTCTGCCTTGTTTAGCCAAATCAACTAATAATTGATTAATACCATCTTGTGGCACACTATGATTGTCGCGCTCTTTACCCACATAAATGAGCTCTGCATCACGACGAACTAACTCCATCACCTCTTCAGAAACCAAGCGGTCATACAAGATTACATCTGCTTGCTGCATCAATCTTAACGCTTTGAATGTTAACAAATCTGGATCACCAGGTCCGCCACCCACTAAGTATACTTCACCTACCTCAGTATCGCTTGAGTCATCAAGCTGTTTCTGCATATCTGCCTGCGCTTCATCTACTTTGCCAGAAAAAACTTTCTCTGCCACAATACCTGAGAAAACACGCTCCCAAAAATAACGTCTATCTTCAATATTACTAAATTTTGCCTTAACTTGATCTCTAAAATTACCTGCTAATTCTGCAAGCTTTCCATAGGCATGAGGAATGGTGCTTTCGAGCTTGGCACGAATCAAACGAGCTAAGACTGGCGCCTTTCCAGCCGAAGAAATAGCAATAACAATTGGCGACCTATCAACAATTGACGGCATAATAAACGAACCCAAATCTGGCGAATCAACTACATTTACAGGAATATTGGCCTCATGAGCTAATTGTGAAACTTGAACATTTAACTCAGAATTATCTGTAGCTGAAATTATAAGCGTCTGACTATCAATATCACTTGTTTCAAAATTCCTCTGAATTAAGGTGATTCTACCCTTGTCGGCTAGTTCTTGAACACTTTGACAAGCAGACTGATCAATACATATCACTTGGGCATGTGCTTTTAACAAAAGTGTCATTTTTCTATAGGCAATATCACCACCACCCACGACCAAACAAGGCTTTTGCTTAATATCAATAAAAATAGGTAAATAATTCATTGGCTATTTAACTGTTCGAAATAAAAGCTTATATTATAATGTCTTAACATTAATTAAATGCACAAAACACCCATTGTTATGACTCAAGAACACTTTACCTGTCCTTTCTCTCATTTAATTCTAAGTGGTCGATGTAACTGTCAGTTTGCAGCCAAAGATTGTGTGGCTGAAAAAGAATTTGGCTCATGCTTAAATCAAGATGCCTCCAATTTGTGTCAAGCCATATACTACAACCTGCGTGATAACAGTAATTTTGTATTAAAAACCCATAATATTAACAATCTTTCGGTTGGTCAACAATCTAAAGTAAAAATGGGTGGACTGCTTGCCTTGCAAGAGCTTATGGGAATTGAAAATGGCGATAGAATTGATGATATTGCCATTTTAACAAATCAAATTAGTGCCACTTATCCCAATCTTGAAAACATTCCTTTTTCAGAGCTTATGCCTAGAATTTCTAAATTTAAATTTAGGAAAAAGCCTTAAATTTGCAACATTTTTTTAGCAAATGGAATTGAAATAGCACTTCTTTGTTGTAAAGACTCTTGATCAAGATAATCAATAGCTGACAGAATCGTTGTCAAATCCCTGGAAAAATATTTAAATAAATAAACATAAACTTTTTCATCGATCTCCAAATTCTTATCTTTCATCTTAAGTTCGATCAATGCAATTTTCTCTCGATCAGTTAATTGCTCAAGAACGTAAATAACCGCTAACGACAATCTTGTTTTAAGATCCTGTAAGAGTGATAATTCACTAGGCAATATTGATGAGGAAACAATTAATTTGGTTTTAGTATGTTTAATTTGGTTGTAAAGATCAAATAATTCTTGTTGTTGAATAGAATCAAGACAATCGATATTATCAACACAAACCCAATCATAATCAGATAATGCACATAAAAATCCTTCTGGCAAGGTTTGCTTGATATCTATATAAACAGCGTTTAAATCTTGCTCTAATGCCTTAAAAATACAACCCTGCAATAAGTGAGTTTTCCCACTAGAATACCCACCTGAAACAAACAGCACAGACGAATCTTTTTTAGTAAAAAGCTTATCAATAAATCCAATTAATGACTGATTATTTGCTCCTAAAAAATTGCTTAACAGCATTTTTACATCAAGTGAAATTGGCAATCCAAGCTGCTGCATACTATGTAATCAACCCTTCTCTTGCTTGATAACTCTTTCTATCCAGATCCACACATAATCAGCACCACTTAACACCGTCGATGTCGCCACAATGACAAAAAATACCGTTGCCCATTGCTCGTGGATTGGATACAGCTGTACGATAACTAAAAACAACACCAATGTAATTTGTAGCGCTGTATTAATTTTTGATAATTTTGATGGAGAAAGTAATTCATCTTTAGATGTGCCACTACCAATGAAGCACCCTACCGTACCTGATACAATCATCACATCACGTAAAAAAACCAATACTAATAACCAAGCTGGCAATAACCCAATAACAAACAAAGTAATAAAGCTACTCACCAGCAACAATTTGTCAGCAACAGGGTCTAATATTGACCCCAATCGGGTTTGAAAAGAATAACGCTTGGCGATCCAGCCATCTAAAGCATCAGTCACACCAGCGACAAAAAATAGCACCATCGACAAAAAATATTGATGATTTAACAGAGTCATTACAACAGGTACTGTTAAAATAATGCGTAAAATTGAAAGCGCATTTGGCACACTAGAGAAATTCATTTTTTTTAGCTAGTTAAATTGAAATTCAAAAAAAATTAATTATACGGAAAAAACCATATGTCATCATTAACTTACCAAGACTCTGGCGTCGACATTACCAAAGGTAATGACTTAATCGAACAAATCAAGCCTATTGCAAAATCTACTAAGCGTGAAGGTGTATTAGATGGTCTTGGTGGCTTTGGCGCCATGTTTGAATTACCAATTCATAAATATAAGAACCCTGTATTAATTTCAGGAACTGACGGTGTTGGTACCAAGCTTAAAGTTGCTGAAATGCTTAACAAACATGACACGATTGGTATTGATTTAGTTGCTATGTGCGTTAATGATTTGATTGTACAAGGTGCAGAGCCACTATTCTTCTTAGATTATTATGCAACTGGAAAGTTAAATACCGAACTAGCTACTTCTGTTATTTATGGCATTGGCGAGGGTTGTAAAATTTCTGGCTGCGCATTAATTGGCGGTGAAACTGCAGAAATGCCAGGTATGTATCAAGATGAAGAATATGACTTGGCAGGGTTTTGTGTTGGCATTGCCGACAAAGAAAAAGTAATTGACGGTTCAAAAGTAGCTAATGGCGATCACATTATTGCACTAGGTTCATCGGGTCCTCATTCAAATGGTTATTCTTTAATTCGAAAAGTTCTTGAACAAACAGAACCAACAGAAGCTCAATTGCAAGCCCTAATTGAACCAACAAAAATTTATGTAAAATCTATTTTATCGTTACTTGAAGAACATTCTGTTCATGCTATTTCGCATATTACTGGCGGTGGTCTGATTGAAAATATTCCAAGAGTTTTACCAAGCAATTTAGCAGCCAAACTAAACAAGGAGTCTTGGCAATTTCCTGAAATATTCAATTTTTTACAAAAGGGTGGAAATATTGAATTAATGGAAATGTATCGTGTATTTAATTGTGGCGTTGGCATGGTGTTAGTTGTTCCGGCTGATCAAAGTGATGCAGCAATCAAACACATGAACGAACAAGGTGAAAATGCCTGGCTTATTGGTGAAATTGTTAATAATGCAGGCGCTCAAGTTATTATCTAAATGAAAGGCGTTGTCTTAATTTCTGGAAGTGGTTCAAACCTTCAGTCTATCATTGACAATGCCAATGATATAAACCTCGATATAGAGGCAGTCATTAGTAATAAAGAGGCAGCATATGGGCTGGAACGCGCTAAAAAAGCCAATATCACAACGCATACACTAGATCACAAACAATTTTCCTCGAGAGAGGCCTTTGACCAGAACCTAAGTCAATTAATCGATCAATATAATCCAGGCGTTATTATATTGGCCGGATTTATGCGTATTCTGACAGAGGAATTTACGCAAAAATACACTGGGAAGATGCTTAACATCCACCCATCTCTTCTGCCAAAATTTCAAGGATTAAACACCCATCAACGCGCTATTGACGCTAAAGAAACAGAACATGGCGTCACTATTCATTTTGTAACAGCCGAACTAGATGGTGGTCCGATTATTGCACAATCGCAAATTAAAGTATTGGAAGATGATAGCGCAGAGTCACTAGCCAAACGGGTACTGATAGAAGAACACAAACTGTTTCCAAAAGTGATTCATTGGTTTACTCAAAACCAATTAAAACTTAATGATAACAAAGTTACTTTAGATGGGAAGTTAATGTGAAATTACACTTTTCATTTATGTTACTGACCTTTGTTAATACGGCTGCATTGGCTTTTTCGCCACATACCGCTAGTTACCAGCTTGCTATTAATGGCGTAACGGTTGCCGAAGAAATTCGCACTTTACACCAGCTTGATGATAATTTTTTCTACACTGCCAACGCCAAGACAACCGGATTGGCCGCCCTAGTTAAAGACTATTCTATAGCTGCAAGTTCTACTTTCTCCATTAATACCAACGGAGTCAATGGTATTAATTACCAAATTATGGAATTAGAGGATGAGCAAGTTCGTGAAAACAATGCCATTGACATATATCCTGATAATGGTCGTGTCATTTCCATTCTAACCAAAACACAACCCAAGGTTAAAACTTGGGAGGCCAAAGCTGGCAATATTGTTGATCCATTAAATTTATTTTTAGCCATTGCCTTGGACTTAAAAAATACCCCTAAAAAAACCGTATTTCAGTATCAAGTAGCTAATGGCACTTCTATTGAACAACAGGATTTTCAAACATTAGGGGCTCATGCCATCAGTATTCAAGGAAAGTCGCATGAGGCGGTTAAAGTTAAACGAATTGACCACCAAGACAACCCTCTTGAAGCTTATTTCTTGCCAGATTACCAATATCTGCCCATCTTAATCAAGCAAACTAGGCATGGTAGAAAATACACCTATGAAATCACTAGTATTAAGATGGAAGCAGATAAAAAGCTATAAGTAACTTTTTAGATATTGACCGGTATACGACCCTTCAACCGCACTCACCTTTTCTGGTGTGCCAGTAGCAACAATATGACCGCCTTTATCGCCTCCTTCAGGTCCTACATCAACAATCCAATCAGCAGTTTTAATCACATCCAAGTTATGTTCGATAATAACAATGGTATTTTCTCTCTCACGCAGACGATTAATCACTGATAGTAATTGCTTAATATCATGAAAATGTAGACCAGTTGTTGGCTCGTCTAAAATATAGAGTGTTTGACCGGTGTCCAATTTTGACAACTCTTTTGCCAATTTAATACGCTGCGCTTCACCGCCTGATAAAGTAGTGGCATTTTGACCTAAAGTGATATAAGACAACCCTACATCCATCAATGTTTGTAGTTTTTGCTTAATTTTAGGAATGGGTTCAAAAAATACTACCGCTTTTTCAACTGTCATATCTAATACTTCTGAAATGTTTTTACCTTTGTACGTAATTTCGAGCGTCTCTCGATTGTAACGATTACCATGACAAACATCACAAGGTACGTATATATCAGGTAAAAAATGCATCTCTACTTTAATTAGCCCATCACCCTTACAAGCTTCACAACGACCACCTTTAACATTAAA
>NZ_JAQWSS010000015.1 GCF_029243085.1 Candidatus Thioglobus sp.
AATGAAGCCATGAGAGATTGGGTCACTAATGTTGACAATACTTTTTATATTATTGGAACTGTTGCTGGGCCTCATCCATATCCAATGATGGTGCGTGACTTTCAAAGCGTTATTGGTCAGGAAACTAAGGAGCAATTTTCGCAACAAGTTGGTGGCTTGCCAGATGCGCTTGTAGCATGTGTAGGGGGCGGTTCAAATGCTATTGGATTGTTCCATCCGTTTATTAATGACACTAGCGTTGATATGTATGGTGTAGAAGCTTCGGGTTTAGGCTTAGATACTAACCAGCACTCTGCACCATTAAATAAAGGCAAGCCTGGTGTACTCCATGGCAACAAAACCTATATTGTGTGTGATGAAAATGGGCAAATCGGTTCAACACATTCCATCTCTGCCGGATTAGACTATCCAGGTGTTGGACCCGAACATTCGTATTTGAAAGATTCTAAAAGAGCGAAATATGTCGCCATTACTGATGAGGAAGCTTTGAATGCTTTCCACAAACTTACTAGAATTGAAGGAATTTTGCCTGCGTTAGAATCTTCTCATGCCATTGCTTATGCTATCAAACTGGCTAAAAAGCTTGGCAAAAACAAAACCATTGTTGTTAACCTTTCAGGCCGAGGCGATAAAGATATTGATACGGTTAGGTCATTAACTGAGGCATCATAAAAAAACATGATTAAAGTATTTTATGATGGTAAATGTGGCGTTTGTTCAAAAGAAATTAACCATTACAAAAGTATTGCTCCAAAAGATGTGTTTGGATGGATAGATGTCACTGAATCAAGTCTTGATTTGTCCAAAGAAACGTTTTCATTAGCAGAGGCCTTAAAAGTGTTACATGTTAAAAATTCTAAAAATGAACTATTTTTAGGCTTAGATGCATTCATTTTAATCTGGTCCAAATTACCTAAGTTTAGGATATTAGCAACTATAACTTCTTTTCCAGTGATCAGATCTATATTGCGATTTGCTTATAAAAAATTTGCGAACTGGCGATTTAAAAGAATTAAATACTGCAATATGAACTAACAAGATATGAAAAAACAGTTAATTAAAATATTATTAAGCATTAGTGGCATTTTGCTAATTATACTTATGTTATCCGGAGTGATTATGAGCGATGTAGAACAGCCAAAATATGATATTATCGAGCAAAACTCACCTATTGAAATTAGGCAATATAGTGCATTAATTGTTTCTGAAGTGGTTGTTAAAAATACAAGAAAATTATCTATTAATGAAGGGTTTAAATTAATTGCTGATTATATTTTTGGCAATAACCAGCAACAAACGAAAATTAACATGACTGCGCCAGTCACTCAGCAAAAATCAGAAAATGGATGGATTATTCGCTTTATGATGCCAGCTGAGCATTCATTAGACACTTTACCAAAACCAGAGAATCCTGCAGTTAAAATTAAAAAAATTGATCAAAAGAAATTCGTTGTCATTAGATTTTCGGGCTTATCCTCAGAGGATAGTATTAAGCAACATGAATTTAAATTAACGCAATACATATTAGATAACGACCTGAAAACTCATAATAGCCCTATTTATGCGTTTTACAACCCACCATGGACATTGCCATTT
>NZ_JAQWSS010000040.1 GCF_029243085.1 Candidatus Thioglobus sp.
GTAACCATAGGGCCACGCCAGATCATTGGATTGTCTTCGTCAACTAAGTAGCCGATAGACATACTCTGCATACCGTGACCTAGAATTGGTAGTAACTTACCTTCAGCACTAGTGTCAGGCTTAAGCTTGCTAACACCTAGCATTCTTGGTTGAGATGGACCGTAAATATCAGCATCTAGAATTGCAACTTTAGCGCCTTCAGCTTGCAGTGCAAGTGCTAAGTTTACCGAGGTTGTAGATTTACCAACACCACCTTTACCAGAAGCAACTGCAATAATGTTTTTTACTTCTGATAAGATTTCAACACCTTTTTGTGTTGAATACTTAATGATTTTTGTATCAATCTTAACGTCAGCATTATGAATGCCGTTAGTCGCTAAAGCATCTGTAATTTGTTTGCTTAATTCTGCATGGTAGCCTTGAGCAGGGTAGTTAAGCTCTAATGAGATCTCAACTTTGTCGCCGTTAATATCAATGTTATTAATCGCGTTAGAAGAAACAATGTCTTGTTCTGTGTATTTATCAACAACACTGGTTAAAATGTTATTAATGCTATCAACCGTTAAATCTGCCATATTGATGTATCCATTTAAGTAAAATGGTGATATTTTATCGTATAACGATATCACTCAACCTTAATATTAACAAGCCTATCTTATGAGTCCAAGAAAAATTTTAGTTACTTCTGCACTACCTTATGCCAACGGTGAAATCCACTTGGGGCATTTATTAGAATATATTCAAACTGACATCTGGGTGCGCTTCCAAAAAATGATGGGCAATGAGTGTCATTATGTGTGTGCAGATGATGCACATGGTACACCCATTATGCTTAAGGCGAATGAGCTAGGTATTACACCTGAAGAGTTAATTCAAGGGGTGAGTGAGCGTCATCAAGCAGATTTTAAAGAATTTTCAATTGGCTTTAGCCAGTATCACTCAACGCATAGCCCAGAAAATAAAGAGATTTCAGCGGGTATTTACAATACTCTTAACGACAAAGGGTTTATTAAAACGAAAACCATTTCCCAAGCGTTCGATCCTGAAAAGAAAATGTTCTTACCTGATCGTTTTATTAGAGGTGAATGTCCTAAATGTGGTGCTAAGGATCAATATGGTGACAATTGTGAAGTTTGTGGTGCAACGTACTCACCGACTGAGTTAGTTAATGCCAAATCAGCTGTTTCTGGTGCCACCCCAATTACCAAAGATTCAGAACATTATTTCTTTGATTTGCCACAGTTTGAAACTCAACTTAAAGAGTGGACAGAAGCAGGACACTTACAAGCTGAAATTAGTAACAAACTCTCAGAGTGGTTTGACCAAGGTTTGCAACAATGGGATATTTCTCGTGATGCACCATATTTTGGTTTTCAAATCCCAGGTGTTGAAAATAAATACTTTTACGTATGGCTTGATGCACCAATTGGTTATATGGCTAGTTTCAAGAAGTTATGTGACACGCAAGGAATTGATTTTGACGAATACTTTAATAAAGATTCTGAAACTGAGCTGTATCATTTCATCGGTAAAGATATCGTTTATTTCCATGCACTATTTTGGCCAGCAATGTTAATGGGTGCTGATTACCGTACACCAACGGCTATTTATGCTCATGGATTTTTAACCGTTAACGGTCAAAAAATGAGTAAATCTCGCGGTACTTTTATTCAAGCTAGGACCTATTTAGATAGTTTAAACCCTGAGTGTTTGCGTTATTATTACGCTTATAAATTATCAAGTAAGATTGATGATATCGATCTTAACTTGCAAGATTTTAAACAAAGAGTGAACTCTGATTTAGTGGGTAAAGTAGTTAATATTGCTTCGCGTTGTGCAGGCTTTGTTGTCAAAAAATTTGACAAAACATTATCAGCCTATGCAATTGAGGCTGATCTTTATAATGAATTCGTAGCACAAGGTGATACGATAGCCGAACTCTACGAGGCTAGAAATTATAATCAAGCCATGCGTGAAATCATGAAGCTTGCAGATAAGGCAAATCAATACATTGATGAGCATAAGCCATGGCAGTTAATTAAAGAAGAAGGTAAAGAGGCGCAAGTGCACGATGTGACTTCATTGGCACTCAACTTGTTTAGAGTATTGATGACTTACTTAAAGCCTGTTCTGCCAGAGATGGCTAAACAAGCTGAGGATTTCCTAAATATTGAGTCTTTAAATTGGACTGATATTAAGCATCCATTAACTAAGCACCAAATTAATAAATTTAAGCCATTAATGTCACGTATTGAAGATGAGCAGATTAATACAGTGATTGACGCATCAAAGCAAACTACGGTACAAGCAGAGCCTGAGCAGGTAGAGGATGATAATATGATTCAGATTGACGACTTCACAAAAATCGATTTAAGAATTGCTAAAATTGTCAAAGCACAGCATGTTGACGGTGCCGATAAGTTATTACAACTAACGCTGGATATTGGTGAAGAAAATACTAAAAATGTCTTTGCCGGCATTAAAGCCCATTACGCCCCTGAAGATCTAGAAGGTCGATTAACAGTCATGGTGGCTAATCTTGCGCCTAGAAAAATGAAGTTCGGGCTTTCTGAAGGTATGGTTCTTGCAGCGGGCAATGGAAAGTCACTACATATTTTATCGCCAGATTCTGGTGCCACACCAGGGATGAAAATCAGTTAAAAAATTCATAAATTTTACTAATCAATAGATTTAGCACTAAAAATTGGCGATAAATTACCAATTAAAGGTTAAAAATCACTATTTTTAGCCTATTTTTAGTTAAATAAGGTGTTTGGATATAAAAATTTAGGAAATTATTCAAACGGGTGGTTTTTCAATAATATTGACGTAAAATAAGCTTCTTCGGAGAGATGTCAGAGTGGTTTAATTTGCTCGCTTGGAAAGCGGGTGTACGGTAACGTACCGAGGGTTCGAATCCCTCTCTCTCCACCAAATTAACTTCTTGCTAGGCTTTGTATGAAAATCCAATTACATAGCTTGAGTCGAATTCAAATATATTTTCTATCAATCGATACTTTATAGAAAAATAACCAACCAACATTATGAATCTTGCACCAAACTTCCAACCAAAAAATATTGTTCAATCTATTGAAGAGCTTACCAAAGAGGGGCTTAATATAGTTTCCATGGCAGAAAAAGGCAGTGACTGGGATAGTGTTATCACCGCCACTGATGATTTTGAATGTGAACTGGGTAGGCTAACCAGTGTTAATTCACACTTAAATTCAGTGATGTTTAGTGATGATTTTAATGCGCAATATGAAAAAACTTTGCCTATCATTACTAATTTTTATTCTGAAATTTCTAGCAACAAGGCGTTATATGAAGCTTATAAAAATTTAAAAAATACCCAACTTGATGATCAACAACAACATATTTTACAAGAGTCAATTGATGGATTTGAATTGGCCGGAGTTGGTTTGGAGGGTGAAGATTCTAAACGTTTTAAGGCAATTAAAGAGCGTCTAAGCTTGCTTAGTAATCAGTTTTCTAAAAACTCACTTAAGTCTACCAACGAATGGACAAAAGTCGTTGTATTGGAAGATTTGGCAGGTTATGGTGAAAATGAATTGGCAAAGGTTAAAACGGATAATGGCTATGAGCTGAACTTACAGGTTCCAGTTTATATGGATGTAATGACCTATCTTGATAATCGTGCGTTAAGAGAAGAGGTGTATCGCGCCTATGTGTCTCGTGCATCGGAATTAGGCATTACTTCAACTGATTATGACAACAAGCCAATTATGGATGAAATACTTGGTTTAAGACAAGAGATGGCCAACATTCTTGGGTTTGATAATTACGCCCAACTATCTATTGAATCAAAGATGGTTGAAAGTGTCGATCAAGTGCTAGAATTTTTAATGAATTTAGTAGATAAATCAAAGACGCAAGCCCAAGCCGAATTGGATGAATTGATTGAATTTTCAGGTCTAGATCTAAAGCCATGGGACTTGGGATTTTATAGTGAAAAACTAAAAGAGCAGAAATTTGGCTTCAAAAAATCAGATCTAACACCATATTTTCCAGAACAAAAAGTATTAGATGGGTTGTTTTCAACCATCGAAAACTTGTATCAAGTCAAGGTTCAGCAAATAGATGAGTTAAGTTATCATGATGATGTGCGTGTTTTAGAAATAACTAGTAATGATGAAATAGTGGGGAAGATTTATCTTGACTTGTACGCCAGAAAAGATAAGCGTGGTGGTGCCTGGATGGCTGATTTTCAGCCACTCCAAAACCAAGAAAAGCCAGTTGCTTTTGTGGTCTGCAATCTTAATTCTCCAACTGAAGGTAAGCCTGCCTTGTTTGAGTTTGATGAAATAGTCACAATTTTTCATGAGTTTGGTCATGCGCTACATCACGTATTGACTAAGGTTAAATATGCTTGTGCTGCTGGTATTTCTGGCGTCCCTTGGGATGGTGTAGAACTACCAAGTCAATACATGGAGTTTTTCTGCTATGAGCATGACGTGGTAATGCAAATGTCAGAGCATTTTGAAAGTAAACAAGTCTTGCCAGAATCGCTTTACAATAAATTGATAGATTCTAAGAATTTTCAGTCTGCACTTGGCATGTTGCGTCAGTGTGAGTTTTCAATTTGGGATTTAAAAACACATTTGGGGTTGGTGGATACTTATGAAGTTTTAGCGGCGGTAAGAGAAAAAACAGCCCTAATACCAGCAATTGATAACAATCGATTCTTAAATACATTTGGCCATATTTTTGCTGGTGGTTATGCTGCTGGTTACTTTAGTTATAAATGGGCAGAAGTATTGGCGGCAGATGCTTATTATTATGTACAGCAACAAGGCGGTATTGGTTCACAAGCCTCTTTGGATTTTTTATACAATATATTAGAAACTGGCGGTAGTCAAGATTTTATGGTTAGTTATGAATTATTTAGGGGTAAAAAGCCAGAAATCAATGCTCTGTTACAAGCCAATGGTATTGTGAATTAGGTACAATGCGTTTTATTATTTTTTTGTTAGGAAGAAAACAATGATTAAATTTATCTTAAGCGTTATTATTATTTTGGCTTTGATTGGTGGTGCAATTCAGTTTGTCTCAACTGTTGAAAGTTGGGCGTTAGTTGTTAACAAAGAGGCGGCTTTAAATAGTGTCCAGACGGGTGCTATGACTGTTTGGGAGTTTTTTAAAGGCTTGATTTCTGAGGCGGATCAAATTAAAGGCGTAGATTTGGTTGTTGAAAAATAAATAAGCAAATTTCAATAAGAAAAAATGCCTAGCTTTTAGCTAGGCATTTTTTTTAAATCTTGGAAAGAAGGATACTTCCGTTAGTGCCACCAAAACCAAATGAATTGGAAATAGCATGATTAATTTTCATTTCTCGAGCTTCATTGGCACAATAATCAAGATCACAATTTTCATCTTGGTTTAGAATGTTGATTGTTGGCGGCGCTACTTGATCTTTTAAAGCTAGTGCAGTAAAGATAGCTTCAATACCCCCAGCAGCACCCAATAAGTGCCCTGTCATTGATTTGGTAGAACTCATCACTAACTTGTAAGCATGGTCACCTAAGGCTAATTTTGCAGCATCAGTTTCTGCTTGATCGCCAGCAGGTGTGGATGTTCCATGTGCGTTAATGTAGTCAATTTGTTCTGTATTAATGCCTGCATTACGCATGGCATTTTTCATACAGCGGGCTGCACCTTCACCGCCTTTAGATGGCAGTGTCATGTGAAAAGCATCACCACTCATACCGTAACCAGAAACTTCAGCATAAATTTTGGCACCACGTGCTTTTGCATGTTCATACTCTTCTAGCACAACAACACCTGCGCCATCACCAAGTACAAAGCCGTCGCGATCCTTATCCCATGGGCGAGATGCTGTTGACGGATCATCATTGCGAGTAGATAGGGCGCGAGCTGCTGCAAAGCCACCAAGACCACAATTGGTGGTAGACATTTCGGCGCCACCAGCAATCATAACATCAGCATCACCGTATTCAATTAAACGAGAAGCATCACCTATATTATGGGTTCCTGTTGTACAAGCGGTAACAATGGCAAAATTAGGCCCTTTAAAACCATATTTAATAGATAGATTTCCAGAAATCATGTTGATGATCGAAGAGGGAACAAAGAAAGGAGAGATGCGCTTAGCACCTTTTTCTCTATACAGATCGGCTGTTTTCTCAATAGTGCCCAAACCACCAATACCAGCGCCAATTGCCACGCCAATTCTCTCCGCATTTTCTTCAGTAACTTCAATGCCACAATCTTCAAATGCTTGAATGCCGGCAGCCATACCGTAATGGATAAATGGATCCATTTTTTTGGCATCTTTAGGTTTTAGATAGTCAGTTATTTCAAAGTTTTTAACAGATCCGCCGAAAGTAACAGACTGGCCTTCGGTGTCAATATTGGTAAGGGTGTTAATACCAGACTTACCGGCTAAAATATTTTTCCAAGACTCTTCAACGGTATTTCCAACAGGTGAAACAATACCTAGGCCAGTGATAACAACTCTTCTTTTACTCATGATACAACACTCTTAATAAAATAAAAAAGGCGCTTAATTCTTTGAAGAAAGCGCCTTATTGTTTAGCTAACTAAACGGAAATTACAAATTATTGTTAACGTAGTCAATTGCTTGTTGAACAGTTGTAATATTTTCCGCTTGATCATCAGGAATTTCACAGTCAAATTCTTCTT
>NZ_JAQWSS010000084.1 GCF_029243085.1 Candidatus Thioglobus sp.
AAAAATTCAAATATCACAACTGCTACAACTAATGCTATAGCAACAGTTGGAATACTAAAAAAATTACTCTTCATATGATAGATAATCCATATTTTTGTCATACACTGTTGACCTAATATTCATCAGTCCTAAGAGTGTATGAAACATGCCGTCATGTGTCGTAGAGCTTTTAACTGTTTTTTGTAGGTCTTGTTGATTAATTTCCTTTGCAAATTGATCGTCAAACCACATAATTGAGCTAACATGAGTTTGCTCTTTTGGTGCTATAAAATACGGCATGCCGTGCAAATATAAGTTATTTTCACCTAAAGATTCACCATGATCACTCATATAGAACATAGCAGTTTTATGAGTTTTTTGATTATTTTTCAATAGTTCAACCACTTTAGCAAGAAAATAATCTGTATAAACAATGGTATTGTCATAGGCGTTGTTAATTTGCTCGTTCGTGCATTCATTTAGTTGATTGGTTTCGCACACAGGTTTATATTTCTCAAATTCTGCTGGATAACGCTTGTAATAAGCCGGACCGTGACTGCCCATCATATGTAAAACAATCATAATATCCTGATTTTTACGATCGTCTATATATGACTGCAACCCAACCAGCATCCCTTCATCACGACATTCATTGTCACAAATGGTATTACTATTATTTGACTGATAGTCTTGATATTCAACTCGATCTGCAACACTCTTTGAGCTAGAGTTATTATCACGCCACAATACATTAACCCCTGCTGTTGATAAAACATCTAAAGCATTGCTCATATTTTTTCCTTGGGCATGAGAATAATCACTCTTAGTTAGCTTTGAAAACATGCATGGTAAAGATACTGCAGTATCGGTGCCACAAGAACTCATCTGGGAAAAGCTAATTACATCTTGCTGAGCAAGCAATGGATTGGTGTCTCTTTCATATCCATTTAATGAAAATCGGTCAGCTCTAGCGGTTTCTCCTGCGACAACAATGACTATTTTTTTACTCTTGTCATTCCTTTGAATAGTGGCATCTTGGCCAATGGTGACAAATGGTGCATTAGCGCTTTTAAACTGATTGCCAGTATACTTGCCGATTGCGTATAAGAAATAAGTTGGATTAATGTGCAATCTAAGTTGTTTATTTTCTCTCGCAAATGACGTATAAGCTTTTGAAAACAACAGTGTCACCAAAACAAATACCATAATTAGAACCACAATGGCTTTAAACTTACTCCACAACATTGAGGATATCGCTGTCTTTTTAAGCTCTAGTTTATAAACCCATATTGAAGGTAAAACACCTAATACCACAAAATATACGATTAACTTAAAACTAAACAGATCGAGTGATTCTGACAAGTTAGTTTCCAAGGTATTAACAATCATATTATCATCGAAAACAGTGCCGTAACTGTTGGCAAAGTAACTAACAACAGAAGAGGATAACAATATAAAAATTAAAATGGGCTTAACACTATAACGATAAGCTACTAACAACAAAAAAACTGACAAGAAGGAAAAGAGCCAAACTAGCAAAGAGACTACAAAACCAAGATTCTCAGAGAGCGGATAGACTACTATTGTCTCTGTAAAAAACTTAACATTGCCTGTTAAGGTTATAAACAATGAAACGATCAGTACAAGCGACGTAATGGAGATTTTCTGAGTAAAATTCATGTTTTATATCAAACGTAATAAATGTCGATTATTATATTACGTAATGATCTTTCTTAGAAGCCAACATATGATTAATTCACACGCACATTTAGATTTTGACAATATGAATTCAGTTGCAGAAAATGCAGTTGCTATTGTGCCTAGTATTGGCCAGCAAAATTGGATCGATGTACAAATGTACCCTTATTTTGCTTTTGGCATTCATCCGTGGATGGTTGAATCTCACTCACAGCAAGAACTTGACCATTTAGAGTATTTAATTAAATGCAATAATCCAGTTGCAATTGGTGAATGTGGACTAGATTACATTAAAGATATTGACAAAGAAACGCAACTGCATTTTTTTAATTCTCAACTGATAATGGCGGAAAAATACGATCTTCCTATAATCATTCATGCAGTCAAAGCTACTGAAGATGTTATCTTTCTACTAAAAAAATACTCAAAATTAAGGGGTGAAATTCACGGTTTTTCTGGCAGTGAATCTCAAGCCAAACAATTAACTAGTATGGGGTTTTATCTTGGTTTTGGTATGCAAATTCTTAATCAAAAATCAACCAAAATTCGACAAATTGTTAAAAACTGTCCGCTGGAATTTATATTGATTGAGACTGATGACCATCATAATCCGAATGATTTACAGCTAGTGGCAGAAGAGATTGCCAAGCTTAAGAAAATTCCAATAGACACTGTGACCACTCAATGTGATAATAATGCTATTTTATTATTTAACTTAAAATAATGGCTGGAAGTTGTGCGCGTACTGAAATACTACTAGGTCAAAACGGCTTGGCACGATTGGCCGAATCCCACGTGGTCATTGCTGGACTTGGTGGTGTAGGTGGCGCCTGTGCTGAAAGTCTGTGTCGAGCTGGCATTGGCACCCTGACTTTAATTGATTTTGACATTGTTGAAACAACTGACCTAAACCGACAAATTATTGCGCTTAACTCTACTTTGGGACTCAAAAAGGTAGATGTATTGGCTGATAGGTTGCATGATATCAACCCAACGACTGTTATCATTAAGCGCGATGAGTTTATTGATCGAGAGAAGGCTCAATTAATAGCTCTGAATGAGGACTATCATTTTGTGGCAGATTGTATCGATGCAATTGCCTATAAAACCGTCCTAATAGATAGCTGTAATAAATCAGGCATGGCTATTATTTCAAGCATGGGTGCTGGCGGCAGACTGGATCCAACACAAGTGAAAATTTCGCGCATGGATAAAACTCAAAACTGCGCTCTAGCTAGGGAAATGCGCAAACAACTTAGAAACATCCGCGCCTCAATGAAATTTCCTGTAGTGCATTCTACTGAATTACAAATTAAAGCCTTGCCACATAAAGCAGTTACTGAGACAGATACAGCGCCAGCTGGAAGACCTAGAGCTGTAAATGGTGCAATTTCCTATATGCCCAATATCTTTGGACTCATGATGGCAGGCCATATTATTCAAACTTTATTAAAATCTTGACATAATTTAAACAAGGAAATACTTATGGTTAGTACTGAAACACCTATTTGTGACTTTAATTCACCGGCAGTTAATTTTGAACTAAAGGGTGTCGATGGAAAAACTCACACTCTAGAGAGCTGCAAAGGCGAGAAAGGCTTATTAGTTATGTTTATTTGTAATCACTGTCCTTATGTAAAGGCGATTATTGATCGAATCATTCGTGACACTGGAGAATTAAAAGCAATGGGCTTAAATACGGTGGCCATTATGTCGAACAACCCTGATGAATATGAAGCGGATTCTTTCGAAAATATGAAAAAAATAGCTGAAGAAATGAATTTCCCTTTTCCTTATTTGATCGATGAAACACAAGAAATCGCTAAATCCTATGGCGCAGTTTGCACGCCTGATTTTTTTGGCTATAACAACAAACTCGAATTACAATATCGAGGTCGTCTAGACGCATCACGCAAAGAAAGCGCAGCTGAAGATGTTAAACGTGACCTTTTCGATGCAATGAAACAAGTGGTCATTAACGGCAAAGGTCCGTTAGAACAAATCCCATCAATGGGCTGTTCTATTAAGTGGCTCGACTAAAAGGTGAGCACCTTATCAGAGTGCTTAATAATTGTATGTAAATCATCCAAGGTAGACATTGAACAAAAATTGGAGGATTTAGATTGTCTAATCTTTAGACATGTTCCGCAGGCAAATATTTTGCCACCTTGATCGACAAATTCTTGCATTAGTTCTGTAATCTTAAACTGGCCATTATCCAATGTTTCACTCTCTACACCCTTTGCCAATAAAAACACTTGAACTACCTCATTTTTACCTAAGGAAAAAACACCAATTCTGAATGCATTAAATACAGTTTCAGGATCATTAGAATAGATAATCATTCCAAGCTTCATCACAACCTCCATAAAGTTCGTATCTTATTAAGATTGTACGCCTAATTAATATAATAAAAAACTGATATAACATAGTTAGCGTATAATTGCGTTCTTTGCCTGTCTTATAAATCCGCATGTCTGAACAAAAAACTGATAATCAATCACAAAAAACATTTAATGATTTAGGTCTTTCCAATTCGATTCTAAGTGTACTAGATACTATTGGATATGAAACCCCTTCTCCGATTCAGGAGCAGTGTATCACTCATCTTTTAAACGGCGAGGATATCATTGGTCAGGCGCAAACAGGTACTGGAAAAACAGCTGCTTTTGCTCTTCCGTTATTAGATAATATTGATCTTAACTTAAATGCGCCTCAGCTACTCATTTTAGCGCCAACACGTGAACTGGCTATTCAGGTTTCAGAAGCCGTTCAAACTTATGCACGTGGCATGAAGGGTTTTCATGTGCTGCCAATTTACGGTGGACAATCTTATGATGTTCAACTGCGTCCTTTAAAGCGCGGTGTTCATTGTGTAGTAGGAACGCCTGGTCGTGTGATGGATCACATCAAAAAAGGCACTTTGAAGTTAGAAAACTTAAAGTCATTTGTACTAGATGAAGCCGATGAAATGTTAAAGATGGGCTTTATTGACGATATTAAATGGGTAATGGAGCGCATTCCTGAACAACGTCAAATTGCACTTTTCTCTGCTACCATGCCAAGTGTGATCAAGCGTGTTGCTGAAAAATTTTTAAACAAGCCTAAAGTTGTTCAAGTCAAAAACAAAACTGAAACAGCGCCAACTATTACTCAAAAATACTGTCTAGTTGGCGGCTTACAGCAAAAACTTGACGCACTAACTCGAATTCTAGAAGTGACAGAGTTTGACGCGATGATTATCTTTGCGAGAACCAAAACTTTGACAGTTGAATTAGCAGAGAAACTTTCAGCTAGGGGATTTACTGCTGAGGCGATAAATGGCGATATTCAGCAAAATCAGCGTGAGCGCTTGATTAATAACTACAAAAAAGGCAAGATTGACATTCTAATTGCAACTGACGTTGCGGCTCGTGGACTAGATGTACCACGTATTTCTCATGTAGTGAACTATGATATTCCTCAAGATGCAGAAACTTATGTACACCGAATTGGTCGTACTGGTCGAGCTGGACGCGAAGGTGAAGCAATTTTATTTGTCACTCATCGTGAGCGTCGTATGCTTAACAATATTGAGCGTGTAACACGTCAAAAAATTGAGCCTATTGAGCTACCTACTGCAAAAATCATTAATGAAAAACGTATTGACACGTTTAAGAAAAAAATAACAGAAACTATTAACAATCAAGATTTAAGCATCTTCGAAAAACTTGTTACTGAGTTTCAAGAAGCTAACGAAGACAGTTCGCATCTTAAAATTGCAGCAGCGTTGGCACATATTGCACAAGGTAACGAGCCTTTACTATTGTCTGAAAAAGAGCCAAGCTTTGGCAGAGATCAAAAACCAGGTGAAGAGAAAATTGTACCAGTAGAGGCAACTCCGCTAAAAGATCATCCGCAAATTCCAATGCGTCGCTATAAAATCGAAGTGGGCAATAGTAACAATATTAAGCCGGGAAATATTCTCGGCGCCATTGCTAATGAAGCAGATATGGATAGTGAATACATTGGCTCTATTCAAATTTTTGATCATTTTTCGACTGTTGATTTACCAGATGAAATGCCCAAAGAAATATTTGAGGTGTTGAAAAAAACAACAGTTAATGGCAAGCGCTTGAATATTGCTGAATTAACCGAAAAAAACAACAAGGCAACCGTTGGTGGCTTACAAAAATCTAAACGAAACTTTGGCCGTAAGAAGTTTTCTAAAGACTCGCGTGGTGGCAACCGAGGCTCTAGAGATGGCGGTCGAGGCTCTAGAGATGGCAGAAAAGGTGGTGGAGATAACAAGGGTGGCGGTCGTAATAAACCTAAATTCTCACGCTCTAAACCTAAAAACAATTCTTAAACATTAAATTTAACCTGTTAACAGGTGTAAAGTACGTTAAAATGCACGTGCTGGTAAAGTATACAGCTGCTATTTATATTGTTTTGACTGATGGTTTCATCCTCTCTAAGTTATAAATGTGGTCTATTTTTACGGTATTTTTTTAAACTTATAGGAGACATCATGTCTACAACAGGAAAGGTTAAGTGGTTTGACGCAAAGAAAGGTTTTGGTTTTATTGAGCAAGAAAGTGGTGACGATGTATTCGTTCACTTCCGTGCTATCCAAGGCGACGGTTACAAGTCACTAGAAGAAGGTCAAGAAGTAGAATTTGATTTAGAAGATGGTGCTAAAGGTCCACAAGCGGCTAACGTACATCCTCAGTAACTTTATAGTTATTTGAATTCAAAAA
Source organism: Candidatus Thioglobus sp. (assembly GCF_029243085.1). GTDB lineage: Bacteria > Pseudomonadota > Gammaproteobacteria > PS1 > Pseudothioglobaceae > Thioglobus_A. The sequence goes on from NZ_JAQWSS010000084.1 coordinate 6,417, forward strand.
ACCCAGCTTGAACGCTGGGTTTTTTATTGTCTAAAATTCGTTAAAATAGACTCATGAAAACATACTATTGGTACGACTACGAGACTTTTGGAATCAACCCAAAGACAGATCGAATTTCTCAATTCGCTGGAATTAGAACAGATGAAAATCTTAATATACTAGATGAGCATATGTTTTATTGTAAACCAACTAATGACTGTCTACCATCGCCAGAAGCCTGCAATGTAACAGGAATAACACCTCAATTGTGCGCTCAAAAAGGCATGATTGAGCACGAGTTTATTAAGAAAATACAACTTGAGTTTGCCACGCCAAACACCTGTATTGCAGGCTATAACTCAATCCGATTTGATGATGAATTTACCCGTTACACCTTGTATCGAAATTTCATGGACCCTTATGCATGGCATTGGCAAAATGGCAATACACGCTGGGATATATTAGATGTAGTTCGAATGTGTTATGCACTAAAAAAAGACAATAGTCTTAAATGGGTTTATGATGATAACGGTAAGCCTATTTTTAAATTAGATCGACTTTCCCCTGCTAATGGAATTGAGCACGCCAATGCACATGATGCTCTCGCTGATGTGCGTGCAACCATAGCACTTGCTAGAATTATAAAATCCACGCAACCAGGATTATTTGACCATGCATTTAAATTGCGAGAAAAGAAATTTGTTGAATCCAGTCTTAACTTATTTGAGCCTATGCTGCACACTTCTGGCATGTACCCAGCAGATAAGTCGTGTACACGTCTTTCTGTAGCACTTGCCTACCATCCTCAATATAACGATCGGGCTATTGTCTTTAATTTAGATCAAGATCCGTCAGTATTACTAGAAATGAGTACGGATGAGCTCAGAACGCTTACGTTTACCAAGCAAGCAGAATTGCCATCAGGTGTTAATCGGTTACAAATTAAAGATTTGGTTTTTAATAAAAGCCCAATGTTTGTCACTAATATTTACAAAATCGATCCAAAAATTGCGGAACAATTGCAAATTAATATGGAGCTTTGCCTTCAACACCTCACTTTTATTAAATATAATCAAGTTGCCATTGAGAAAGCGGTTCAAGATTTATACAGTAATAATCAAGATTTTTCTGATAACAATGACGTTGACCAATCTTTATATGGTGGGTTTATGGATAATACTGATAAACGTATCGCCCAACAGCTACAAACACTCAGCATTACCGAACTCAAGAATTTCCATCCAAAGTTTAAAGATGAAAAGCTTGCTAATTTACTCATCCATTTCAAAGCTAGGAATTATCCTGAATGCTTAACTGATGATGAAGCTGAAAACTGGTTTGAAATAGTACAAGGTAGAGTTCAAGCTGGAGAAAATGGTTATCTTTCAATTGATCAATATTTCCAACGTATTAATATTATGCGTGAACAGTATCCACAAAAAGAATCGCTTTGGCAACAACTCGAAAGCTATGGAGAATCTTTCTTTTAAGTTTTTTCAGCTCGTTTTGCTATTTATTTAGATTTCAGGTATAATCTTTGGCTATTGAGAAATTAAGCAAAAGAGAAGAATGAACGCTGAGACTCGTTTCGAAATGTTTGAAAGGTTACTGAAAAAGATACCTAACCCTACAACAGAACTAAACTATGAAACACCCTTTGAGCTACTGGTAGCAGTTACTTTATCTGCTCAAGCAACAGACAAAAGCGTCAACAAAGTTACTGATAAATTATTTCCTATTGCCAACACCCCTGAATCTATCTTTGAGTTAGGTGAAGATACTCTTAGAGATACGATTAAAACGATTGGATTATTTAATTCAAAAGCCAAGCATATTATTCAAGCTTGTAAAATTTTAATCGACAAGTACGATTCAAAAGTACCTGAAACACGCAAAGAATTAGAAGCATTACCAGGTGTTGGACGTAAAACAGCAAATGTTGTTCTTAATACTGCTTTTGGTCATCCGACAATTGCAGTTGATACACACATCTATCGTGTTGCTAATCGCACTGCAATTGCTAGTGGAAAAACAGTGCTTGAAGTTGAAAAAAAATTAGTTAAATTTATTCCTGATGAATATCGAGTTCCAGCTCACCATTTAATGATTCTACATGGTCGCTATACTTGCAAAGCGCGCTCTCCATTATGTACAGAGTGTATTTTATTAGACTTGTGTGAATACGAAGAAAAAAACCTATAGTCTGATCTGTGCTCTATACTCAAAACAGGACTGAGCAACGAAAATTTTTAGCCAAAGCCTGGCAGAAGTTTTTAGATAAAAAAATTCTTGACCCTTTAGAAGATCAACTAACACGAGTGATTGAAATTCATCCTGAATATCACACACTTATTCAAAATATTGAATCTGATTATTTCCCTGAACAAGGAGAGGTAAATCCCTTCTTGCATATTAATTTACACCTATCGCTTAGAGAGCAGCTTTCTATTAATCAGCCTCATGGCATTAAAGAAATTTATCAAAAAATTTTAAATAAATGTAGTGATGTGCATGAAGCAGAACATCAGATGATGGATTGCATTGCAGAGATGATTTTTTCTGCGCAAAAAAATAATGCAGCGATGGATCATCAAGCCTATATTCGTTGCCTGGAACAAAAGTCCAATTAATAATATGACTGTTCCATTAGAAACACTAATCGAACAGCATCTAAATCATTCAATAATTAGTAAAAATTCTATTGGCACAGGGATCTTTGAAGCTTATAAGATAACACTATCTAATGGCCAAACATACTTCGTTAAATACCAATCAACCTCATCACAACAGCTAATAAATGAGGCTAATATGTTGCGCATGTTGGGCGGCACAATATATACACCCAAGGTATTAGCAAATTGTAAACACTGTTTAATTCTTGAATGGATTGAGGAGCGATTTAAACAATCCAATCAAGCGCAATTAGGAAGGGACTTAGCATCCCTACATAGAATTACACAAGATTATTATGGTTTTAATGTGGATAATCACATTGGCACTACTCCTCAATTAAACGCGTCAGACAAACATATTAATAATTGGATAGATTTTTTTTGGAACTATCGATTGCTATTTCAAATCAATCTGGCAAATACCAATGGACATTTAAATCGCGTTGATTATCAATCTTTGATGGCTGTTAAAGATACCCTACCAAGCTTGATAGATATTGATATTACTCCCGCCCTACTTCATGGTGATTTATGGTCAGGCAATGTGATGAGTACAGATTCCGGACCTTGTTTTATTGATCCAGCTTGTTATTTTGGTCATCGTGAAATAGATTTTTCGCTCACCTTTATGTTTGGCGGATTTACCGAAGAGTTCTATAGCACCTATGAGCAAGAATTCCCATTTGACCAAGGCTTTGAACAAAGAAAGCCTTTGTATATGCTGTACCATTATTTAAACCATTTGAATATTTTTGGCAGTGGATATCATGCCAACGTTATGAACTGTGTTAGCCAATTAAAAGCTAGCTAGATCTTCCAATTAACAAAGTTAGTTAGCAATTGTAAGCCATCATGTTGAGACTTCTCAGGATGAAACTGAACGGCAAACATATTATCTTTCGCCACCGCACAAGTAAAATCCATTCCGTAATTAGTGACACCGGCAACAACTGCAGCATCAGCTTCGGAGACGTAATAGCTATGAACACTATAAAATCTGGAATTATCGTCGATATTGTGCCAAAGCGGATGGGCTATCGATTGTTTAACAGTGTTCCAGCCCATATGTGGAATTTTTAATTCATTTTTTTCAAACTTGACCACATTTCCAGGAATGATTGATAGTCCATCTGTACCATTATTCTCTTGAGAATGATCGAATAAAAGTTGTAATCCCAAGCAAATTCCTAAAAAAGGCTTTTCTTGTGCAGATTTTTTAATAACATCAACTAGTCCGTGCTCATTAAGTGCCTGCATGCAAGCGCCCATTGCTCCTTGTCCGGGAAAGACGATACGATCTGAACTGCTTATTAAATTGGCATCATTTGTAAGAAATATCTGATCATTTGGAGCGACATGCTCAATGGCTTTTTGCACACTGCGCACATTGCCCATGCCATAATCGACAATTGCAATACTTTGCATAATTATAAACCCCTACAAAGAGCCTTTAGTTGAAGGAATAATTCCTGCTTGACGTTCATCAGGTGTAATTGCCATTCTTAACGCTCTGCCAAACGCCTTAAAGATGGTTTCTGCTTGATGATGTGAGTTAACCCCTTTTAGATTATCAATATGTAGTGTTACCAAAGCATGATTCACAAAGCCAGTAAAAAACTCAGAGAATAAATCTACGTCAAATGTTCCAATTAAGGCGCGAGTAAATCTTACATTTAAATCCAAACCTGGACGACCAGAAAGATCCAACACAACACGAGACAACGCTTCATCTAATGGTACATATGAATGCCCATAACGAGTAAATCCTTTCTTATCGCCAACAGCTTGAAAAAAAGCCTGGCCAAGTGTAATGCCGATATCTTCAACACTATGATGATCATCAATTTCAGTATCGCCATCACATTTAATGGTTAAGTCCATTAAACCATGGCGAGCTATTTGATCAAGCATGTGATCTAAAAAAGGCACGCCTGTGTCAATATTAGCTTTGCCTGTTCCGTACAGGTTAAGTTCAACTGTAATATCAGTTTCGTTGGTTTTTCTAGATACTTTAATCATGTTTATTATCTTTTTATAAATACTCTTTAATCAAGATTTCAGCGATTTGAATAGTGTTTAACGCTGCACCTTTACGAATATTGTCAGAAACTACCCATAAGTTTAAACCTTTCTCATGAGAGATGTCTTCACGAATACGACTAACAAACGTATCATCATTGTTAGTTGCCTCAACAAACGGTGTTGCATAACCACCGTCTTCACGTTTATCCATAACAGTCACACCATCAGCTGTTGATAGAATTTTGCTCGCCTCTGCTGCCGTAATTTTGGTTTTGGTTTCAATATTAATCGCTTCAGAATGACCATAAATAACTGGAACACGAACTGCAGTTGGGTTAACTAAGATGCTTTCATCTTCAAAAATCTTTTTAGTTTCCCAAACCATTTTCATTTCTTCTTTGGTATAGCCATTCTCTTGGAATACATCGATGTGAGGTATTACATTAAAAGCAATTTGCTTTGGATACACGTCAATATCAATATCAGTATTACCACCTAATAATTTTGCTGATTGATCTGTCAGTTCAGAAATGGCTTCTTTACCTGAACCTGATACAGCCTGATAAGTAGCAACATTAATACGCTCAATGCCTACTGCATCATAGATTGGCTTCAATGCTACTAACATCTGAATCGTTGAGCAGTTGGGATTAGCAATGATATTACGTTGAGTATAACCAGCAATCGCATGTGGATTAACTTCTGGAACCACCAATGGGATATCTTCATCACGTCTAAAGTGCGCCGTATTATCAATAACAATACAACCAGCTTCTGCGGCAATAGGAGCGTATTTTTCAGAAATACTGCCACCTGCTGAAAAGAGGCCAACTTGCGCTTGTGAAAAATCAAACTTATCTAAATCTTGAACCGTCCAGCTTTTACCCTGACAAAAGACTTTTTTGCCGGCAGAGTTGGCGCTTGCCAATGGATATAGATTGTCAATAGGAAAATTTCGCTGCTCTAAAATTGAAAGGATAGTTTCGCCCACAGCGCCTGTTGCGCCTACAACGGCAACATTAAATTTCTTACTCATAAGTTTAATAAATTGAAAATTATAAAATCATAGTTATTATACTCGATTTTATAAAATAACATTCAGCCTAAAAATTAGGCCAACTCTTTGAGTTTAAAGCTATTTAGAGTAATTATTAAACAATATTATCAATATCAATATATTGATAATCTAATGAATATTTTTGACTTAAATGCTGACCTAGCGCCTGCACACCATATCGCTCGGTAGCGTGATGCCCTGCAGAAATAAACGCAATGTCATTTTCTTTAGCAATGGCAGGAATTTGTTCGGAAATTTCTCCGGTAATAAAGCAATCAGCATGACTATCAATAGCATGTTTAATATAGTTTTGAGCACCACCACTACACCAAGCCACTTTGTTCATTTTCTTATCTTGGGTGCCAAAAGACAAAGTTTGGCGTGATGTTGCACATTCAATAATATTACAAAGCTCTGTAAGAGTAGCGCTTGATTCGCCTTCCCATACCAAGGTGTCACCAATCGGCCGAGGGTTTTTAAGATTGAATAATCGCGCCAATTGCGCATTATTCCCAACAATTGGATGCGCGTCTAATGGCAAATGATAAGCAAATAAATTAATATTATTTTCCAGTAAAGCTTTAATGCGATTTTTCTTTATACCGGTAAGGGTTTGCACCTCACCCTTCCAAAAAAAACCATGATGAACCAACAGCGCGTCAGTCTTTTCATCAATTGCTCGATCAATCAAATCTTGGTTGGCACTGACACCAGAAACAATGCTCTGAATATCTGTTTTTCCTTCAATTTGAAGTCCATTTGGACAATAATCATTAAATTTAACAATATTTAAGTATTTATTAATATATTTTTCTAAGGTTTTATTGTCAATCATTGATGTCGCCTTACAGAGTGTAAAACTGCTTTACTATTTGCATAAATAACTGATTTTGATCATTATCACCTACGGTTACACGCAAACAATCAGTTAACTTTGGTGCACTGCTAAGATTTTTAATCAATACGCCATTCTCTTTTAAATAATCAAATAATTCTTGTGCTCTAGGCGCCTTAAATAAAATAAAATTAGCTTGTGAAGGATATACAGTTAAGCCAGACACCCTCTCTAATTCTATTAATAGTAGCTGGCGCTGTTCAATAATGATTGCTGCATTTTTATTAATTTCTGCCTTTTCTGTTAATAAAAAATTAGCACTCACTTGAGTCAAGGTATTGATGTTATAAGGTAGGCGTAATTTATCTAACTCTGCGACTGTTTCTTGAGCGCCCACTAATAAGCCCAATCGCAAACCTGCAAACCCGATTTTGGACACTGTGCGTAATACAACTAAATTTGGATATTTAGCAATATCATCTATAAAACTGTCGCCCGCATAAGCATAATAAGCTTCATCCAAAACCACCATAGCATCGGTGGACTGAATAATAGTTTCAATCTCTACTCTATCAAATGTATTGCCCGTTGGGTTATTGGGATATGCAATAAAAATTAGCTTAGGGTTATGCTTTTCAATAGCTTGCAACATGAGTGCTAAATCTAATTGATAATCTTTGGTTAGTGCCACACCCTGATAATTTAATCGTGTAAATTTTGCAATCATGTCATACATGACAAAACTTGGCTCAACACTTAAGATTGTATCATTGGTTTCGCAAGCCAATGCCAAAAGCTGGATTAATTCATCTGAGCCATTACCTAACAAAACACCGAAATCATCAGCAATATCCATTAGTTGTCGTAATGTCTGATTTAATTCCTCAGCACCTGGATTTGGATAACGATTAAGCTCACTGTCAGCCAAATAAGCCAAATATTGACCAATTAAATCATCAGGCAAGGGAAAAGGAGACTCCATGGCATCAAGTTTAACCATGTCGCCTGATGGGGGTACATGATATGCGTTAATCGCTTGAATGTCAGATCTTAGCCAATTATTTATAAAACTCATATCAAGGGGTTATTCTATTGGGATGATATTGTATTTTACCTATTCGTTTGGCATTTAACAAAGTTTGGTATGTGTAGTCTAAAGCACGCTTAACAGCTATATGCATCTCAATTTTTGAAGCTATTAGCGCACTAATAGCACTTGATAGTGTGCAGCCAGAACCGTGATAATCACCAGGTAATTTGTGATAAGAAAAACATTTAAATAATTTACTCTGATGGTAAAGCCGATGCTCAATCAATTGTTCAGAGGTGTCAGTTGTTGTCAACAAAACCCATTCACAAGGCAGTGAAGCGATAGCCTCTTGCTCACTCAATCCTGGTGCTAGAGCCTTTAATTCAGCAACATTTGGGGTTAATAAACTCACCTTTGGCAGCAATTCTTGTTTCAATGCTTGAATAGAGTCTTGTGTTAATAATTCGTCTGTCGTACTGGCTTTAATAATAGGGTCAAGCACAATCCAATGGTTTGTATTTAGCCAACTTGCGATTGTATTAATTTGCTTAGCAGATGATAGTAGACCAATCTTAACAACATTCATTTGAATATCATCAGTCAACATGTCCAGCTGTTTTTTGATGAATTGATCATCCACTGCTTGGACAGCACCAACTTGCTGTGTATTTTGAGCAGTAAGCGTGGTAATAATGGGCAGAGGTGTCACCCCAAATTGATTAATGGTTTCAATATCGGCAGCCATACCAGCGCCACCACAAGGGTCAAGACCAGATAAAACTAAGACGCAATCAAGCACAAAGATTATTTATTTAGATTCTTTTTCGATTAAATAATTGACCACTTTAAACATTGCTAATTCACCACCTGCATGAGAAGCGTCAGTCCAGTATTTACCGTTAACAACAATAGCAGGTACGCCTGAAGTGTGATATTTCACTGTATTAAGCTTAGATTTATTAACCTTAACTCTCACAGAGAAAGACTTAAATGCATTATTTGCTTTATTTTTATCAATGCCATGATCACCTAACCAGTTAACAAAATCACTTTGAGTAGTAAAGGCTATTTTTTGTAAATGAATAGCGTCAAACAATTTACCATGTAGGCGCTCAACCTCACCAAGCTGTTCCAACACATAATAAAAAATTGCGCCGTTAACCCATCGATCAGAAAAAACAGCAGGTTGACGGATGAATACCGCATTATTTGGCAAAGTCTTAACCCAATTGTTTAATACTGGCTCTACATTGAAACAATGCGGACAGTAATACCAAAACAACTCTCTAACTTCGATTTGCTCTTTTGTTGTCGTCTTAACTGGCTTATCAAGTTTTATATAATGCTCACCCTCTGTATAAGAGCCTGCAAAAGCAAACATTGAAAGATTTAACAACAGTACAGACAAAATAAATTTAATTTTATGCATAAGTTTCTCCGGAATGCTAAAGGATTTTTTCAATATTATACTGCGATAATTCGAATTGGTTTTTGCTTTGAAAGGCCTGCCAAAGCTGCTGGTAAGTTTTTCTCTCAATTGGATGAATGTCATTGCCACTTAGTTGAGCCAGTGGCGCCAAAACAAACGAATATATCATAATATCATCTCTAGGTAGGTTCTGCTCTGGCGCAATAATGTCATCATAAATAACCAAGTCCAAGTCAATGATTCGAGATGAAAATTTAGGCTGAGATCGATCTCGGCCAAAAGTTTTCTCAATACTCTTTAAGACTGCATTTACATCTTCAATACACAGCTGTGTCGTCGCATTGACGCCTACATTGTAAAAGTCATCGCCATCAAATCCTGCGGAAGGCGACTCAAAAATATCAGAAATCTTGATGTCAGAAAAATTCAGTTTCAAAAAATCAATAGCGCCCACAATATTCACTTCGCGATCTTGGTTTGAGCCAATATTAATATGAATTTTAGCCATTTTTATAGCGATTAATAATAACGCCTACACCCTGTGCACCGGTAACAGCTTTGCCTTTGTTGAGCGTCAGCTTAACCTTTTCAACCGTAAACTCGTTAAGAATAATTTCGCAAATTCTTTCAGCAAGCGTCTCAACCAACTGAAACTCACTATTTTTAACAAAATCAATTAAGCGCTTTGAAACCGCCTTATAGTCAAGCGTCTGGTCAATATGATCAGTCTTACTTGCAGGAACAATATCAAAACCCATTTCAATATCTAACGTGATATCTTGACGAATTTCACGTTCCCAATCATAAATACCAATAACACAGTCAATTTTTAATCCTTGTATAAATACAATATCCATAGTAACATTTTGAGCAATTAAACTCTTTTAAAAATTCAAGCCACTATGTTACCCGAGTTCTCTTTTGCAATCATCCTTAGCTATCTTATTGGCTCCATTTCAACTGCCATCCTTGTTTGTAAAGCGCTAAACTTACCAGACCCAAGAACTCAAGGCTCTAATAATCCAGGTGCAACCAATGTTTTACGTATTGGCGGCAAGAAAGCGGCGGCTATTACGTTAGTTGGTGATGGTCTTAAAGGTGCCTTACCAGTAGCAATCGCCCTTTATGTTGGGTTTGATCTAACAGATGCTACATGGGTCGCATTAGCTGCGTTCTTAGGGCATGTGTATCCAATATTTTTCGGCTTTAAGGGTGGCAAGGGTGTCGCTACTTTTTTAGGCGGGTTATTTGCATTAGGTTTAACAATTGGTGCTAGCTTTGCTTTGATCTGGGTTTTTGTTGCCAAAGTATTAAAGATCTCCTCTTTGTCAGCATTAATCGCTACTTTACTAACTCCTGTATTTTTCTTTTATTTAAGTAACAATAATCTTCATGCGACTTATATCATCACTATCATATGTCTCTGGATTTTTTACACTCATAGAAGCAATATTAAACGCATACTTTCAGGTAGAGAAGATTCGATTAAGTCTTAATATTAATCCCTCTTTTTAATAAATAATAAGCAACAGTTGCTAGGATTAAAATCATTGACAGCAATACAACTATTGATATAGAAAAATCAGTGGTAGAACTCCCCAAAAATCCCATTCTGAAGCTATCCACCATATAATAAATTGGATTGAACTTACTCATCATTTGCCAAAACTCTGGCAGGATATCAACACTATAAAACATACCGCCTAAGTAAGTCATTGGCATCAATATAAAGGTCGGAACAATTGAAATATCATCAAATGATTGAGCAAAGACTGCATTAATAAATCCAGCCAACGAAAACAAAACAGCCGTTAATAAAAAAGTAATTAGCACAACCCAAATACTGTGTATTTGCAGGTCAACGAAAAAAGATACCGCAATAAAAACACCAAGTCCCACCGTAAATCCACGTGCAATACCGCCAGAAATATAGCCCAATAAAATCACCCAATAAGACACTGGGGAGATTAATAACTCTTCAATACTATGGTTAAATTTAGCCAAAAAGAATGATGAGACTGTATTGGCATAAGCATTTTGAATAACGGTCATTAAAATAATACCAGGAATAATGAAGTGTAGATAATCCACTCCTTGCATTGGCCCGATACGCTCGCCCATCAAGCCACCAAAGATTAATAAATACAATGAAGTCGTGATAATGGGTGGAAATATGGTCTGCACCCAAATTCGTGAAAATCTTAAAATCTCTTTAACAACAATTGTTTTGTATGCAATCCACATGCTAACCAGCCTTTGAAGTTAAGCGTAAAAATAAAGTCTCTAGTCGATTTTGCGCACTTCTAACATGCTCAATTTCTACACCTTGTTTACTTAATTCATTTAAAGCAGAACTAATATTGATGCCATCTAAAATAACCTGAAGTGAGTAGTCATCTAGTCTTTTAGCTTCAAAGCTAACTTCTGGCAGAACAGCAGGCAAAACTTTAGCGCTTTCTAAGATTAACACTTGCTGTGAAACTTTAGCTAACAATTTCTTCATGCTACTTTGCTCAATGATTTGACCCTTATCCAAAATAGCAATATTACGGCATAAAGACTCAGCCTCTTCTAAATAATGAGTTGTGAGAATGATTGTCATCCCTTCGGCATTTAACTCCTTTAAAAACGCCCACATGGATCGACGAATCTCAACATCAACACCTGCACTAGGCTCATCAAGAATTAGAATTTTTGGCTGATGGATTAAAGCCCTTGCCAACATTAAACGTCTTTTCATGCCGCCCGATAATGACTTAGCAATATCTTGGCGTTTATCCCAAAGCTCTACTCGCCTTAACAAGGATTCAGCCTTAATTTTAGCCATTCGATGACTAATGCCATAATATCCTGCCTGATTAATTAAAATCTCTTCAATTGGCTCAAATGGATTAAAGTTAAATTCCTGCGGCATAAGTCCAATCATGCGTTTTACATTGTTAAGCTGTGTAGCTTGATTCATTCCCAACACATTCACCTCACCAGAAGTTTTATGCAACAACGAGCAAATAATGCCAATCATGGTGGTTTTTCCAGCGCCATTACTACCTAAAAGTGCAAAGAAATCACCTTGAGCTACGGTGAGATTAACTTGTGATAATGCCTGAACATTATTAGCATAAGTTTTGGTTAGATCTGAAATTAATAGTGCATTTGGCATTTAACAAAAGTCCAATAAGAAAATAAATCAAGCTGACAAAGATAATATCAAAAGTATTTTAACATTTATCTCCTTTTTACGCCTATTTTTGCGATAATTATCATCTTTAAATGAGTAGTGAAATTTACATTATGTCTGCGATAAAAAATATAGAATTACCTGATATTGGTGACTTTGATGAAGTTGAGGTTATTGAGATTTTAGTGAATGTTGGCGACACAATTGAAGTTGATGATAGCATTATAACTTTAGAAAGCGATAAGGCGTCAATGGAAATTCCAACACCTAGTGCTGGTGTTGTTAGTAGCATTAGTGTGAATATAGGCGATAAAATCAAACAAGGTGATGTTGTTATCGCCATAGAAAGTGCCGAAGAAAACGCGACAGATAACAATTCTGCTGCTGCAGAAATAGATGCTACTACAGAATCTAGCACTCAAATTATGCCTGTTATAGTGCCTGATATTGGTGACTTTGACGAAGTTGAAGTAATTGAGATTCTTGCCAATGTTGGCGATGAACTTTCAGAAGAAGATAGTATTATTACACTTGAGAGTGATAAGGCATCAATGGAAATTCCAACACCAGTTGCTGGAAAGGTTGTTGAAATCAATATTGCTTTAGGTGATAAACTCAGCCTGGGTGATTTAATTCTCAACATAGAGACAACTAACTCTGGTTCGGTAGCAATTGAAACTCCGATAGAAACAACACCTGTACAAACACCTGTAACAGCTCCAACTCCAGCAGTTAAGAAAGTTGAGACAGCACTAGATCAATCAATTTCAACCTTACCAAAGGGTGAATCTCATGCCTCACCTTCTATTCGCAAATTAGCAAGAGAGCTTGGTGTTGATCTTAGCACAGTATCAGGCACTGGCCCAAAAGGCAGAGTGCTTGATGAAGATTTAAAGAGCCACGTTAAACAAATTATTACCTCGGGTGGAACAGGTGCTGGATTGCCAAAAACACCGGTTATTGATTTTTCTAAATTTGGTGACACGGAAACACTGGCCTTATCAAGAATTAATAAGTTATCAGGCAAACATTTGACTGCATGCTGGCTAAACATTCCTCATGTAACTCAGTTTGATGAAGTTAATATCGACCAAATGGAGAGCTTTAGACAGGAGCAAAAGGCCAAAGGGGTTAAACTAACGCCATTAGTATTTATCATGAAAGCTGTAGTTCAAGCGCTAAAGAATCACCCTCGTTTTAACGCTTCTTTAGATGAATCTGGCGAAAACCTTATTATTAAAAAGTACTTTAATTTAGGTATTGCCATGGACACACCTAATGGTTTAGTTGTGCCGGTGATCAAAGATGTTGGCGGAAAATCATTAACCGATCTTGCCACAGAATTAGCGCAGACTTCAGCCAAAGCACGTGACGGCAAGCTTAAGCCAGCAGACATGCAAGGCGCAGGATTTACCATTTCTAGTCTAGGAGGTATTGGTGGTACGCAATTTACCCCGATTGTAAATTCTCCAGAAGTTGCTATTTTGGGCGTTTCAAAATCACAAATGAAACCAATCTGGGACGGCAAAAACTTTATCCCAACTTTAACTTTACCATTAGCTCTATCATACGACCACCGTGTCATTGATGGTGCACAAGGCGGACGCTTTATGGCTGATCTAAACTCAATTTTAAGCGATATCAGAGAGATTTTATTATGATTACTAAAACCCAAGTTGTTGTTATTGGATCTGGTCCAGGTGGCTATACAGCTGCATTTAGAGCAGCCGATCTGGGCAAAGAGGTAACCTTAATTGAGCGCTATGAAGCGCTGGGTGGTGTTTGTTTAAATGTTGGTTGCATCCCATCAAAAGCGTTATTACATACAGCTGAGGTTATCAACGAAGCCAAAGAGGCGTCGCATCTTGGTGTTACTTTTAACGAACCTGATATTAACATCGATAACGTGCGTGGCAACAAAGAAAGTATAGTATCTAAACTAACAGGCGGAATCAAAGCACTTGCCAAAGCAAGAAAGGTTAATGTGGTTACTGGCTACGGAAAGTTTATCTCTAATAACCAAATTGCTATCAATGACAGTGATGAAATTATAGAATTTGAACAATGCATTATTGCCGCAGGTTCACGTGTCACCAAAATTCCTGCATTTCCATTTGATGATCCGCGAGTTATGGATTCAACAGATGCACTAGATTTAGAAAATATTCCAGAGCGTCTATTGATTGTTGGCGGCGGTATTATTGGACTGGAAATGGCCACTGTTTATGCTGCGCTTGGTAGTGAAATAACTGTTGTAGAATTATCAGACCAATTGATTGCTAGTGCTGATAAAGATATCGTCAGCCCATTATTTAAACGTATTAAAAATCAATACGCTAATATTTTCTTGAGCACTAAAGTTGCTAGCATGGAAGCATTGGACGAAGGAATTAAAGTTGGATTTGAAGGTAAAAAAGCACCAGAATTCGACACCTTTGACAAAGTGTTAGTTTCAATTGGTCGCAGTCCTAATGGTCAATTAATCGATGCCAACAAGGCTGGGGTTGAAGTTGATGATTGGGGATTTATTAATGTTAATAAACAAATGAAAACCAATATTGATAATATTTATGCCATTGGTGATATTGTTGGCCAACCAATGCTTGCACATAAAGCTGTGCATGAAGCAAAGGTTGCTGCTGAAGTGATATGTGGACATAATTCAGGTTTTGACGCACTCACTATTCCATCTGTTGCCTACACCGATCCCGAAGTGGCTTGGACAGGCAAAACTGAAAAAGAACTTAAGGCAGAAGGCGCTGACTACGAAGTAGGTAAGTTTCCATGGGCAGCTTCAGGTAGAAGTTTAAGTATTGGCAGAAGTGAAGGTGTATCAAAAGCGCTATTTGACAAGAAAACAGGTCGAATTTTAGGCATGGGAATTTGTGGAACCAATGCAGGGGAACTGATTGCCGAGCCTACGCTAGCCATTGAAATGGGTTGCGATATGTCAGATATTGCGCTAACCATTCATGCACACCCTACTTTATCTGAGACCACTGCATTTGCCGTTGAAATGGCAGAAGGCACAATTACTGATTTACTACCTCCAAAAAAACGATAATATATTATGAACATCTCTCAAGCCAGAAAAAATGCTATTGATAATCAGATCCGTCCATGGGGCGGTTTAGACTATATTGCCAACAACGCTCTCAGAGACATACCTAGAGAGAATTTCGTACCCGAGAACTACAAGAATCTTGCTTTTGCTGATATAGAAATTCCTTTAACTGACAAATCAAAGATGCTCTCTCCAAAAGTAGAGGGTCGTTTACTTGATGCACTAGACATTAAAAAGAACGAAACTGTTTTAGAGGTGGGTACAGGTAGTGGCTATTTAACTGCAGTGCTATCCAAACTCTGTCAATCGGTTACCAGTATTGAAATTAATGAAGAACTAAGCAATTCTGCTCAACAAAGAATCAATGATCTTGGTATTTCCAACGTTACTTTGGAAGTTGGCGATGCCTCAAAAGGCTGGCGACGTTCTACTGATTTTTACGATGTAGTGGTTATCAGTACATCAGTACCAAAGATCACTGGGCGCTTCTTTCACTTGCTAAATGTTGGTGGACGAATTTTTGTTGTTGAGGGGACAGGAAAAGCAATGAGTGCAAAAATTATTACTCGACTTAGCGAACACAAATGGGATACGAAATCATTGTTTGAAACCCAACTAGATGTCATGCAAGGTTTAGAAACGGCAGCAAAATTTGAATTTTAATCCAACTTAAATCATCCGATTACATGAATACATTTTTTGATTTTGTTTTAAAAAAATCTATTTTAGGCATAACCCTGCTATTAATTATTGCAGGGTTTTTTGTCTCTCAAATTCCAAATTTTCAGTTTGATGCCTCTTCAGACTCTTTAGTACTTGAAGGCGATGACAATCTAGCATTCTACCAACGCATAAAAAAGAATTATGGCTCTGATGATTATCTAGTTATCTCTTACCAAGTTAAGAATAACTTACTTGATCCGCAACAACTAACTCATTTAGCAAATTTTAAGAGTGATTTAAAAAATATTAAGCAAGTTGAGTCGGTTACTAGTATTTTGGATGTGCCACTTTTCCGCTCACCACCATTATCATTAAGTGATTTAGCTGGAGAAAACATAACCATCGAAAATGGGAATGCCAATCTTTCACTTGCCATTAATGAATTTAAATCTTCGCCACTATATGGAAATAACTTAGTCAGCAAGGATGGGCAAACAACAGCTATTCTAATAACTTTAAAAGACAACCAAAGATTTATAGAGCTTAGGGAAACGCGTGACGCAATGCGTGTTGAGCGTACAAATAACAATCTAGATCCGAGTCAATTAGCCAAGCTTAAAAGCATAGAAAGACAAGTCCTGCGTAATACAAGCACGCAAAACAACCAACAAGCTCAAACGATTGCTCAGATTCGTGCGCAAATTATTAAATATTCTGACAAGGCCAGTTTATTCTTAGGCGGCTTGCCAATGATCACTACTGATATTGTTAGTTATATTAGTAGTGATTTAATCGTCTTTAGTTTGGCGGTTATCGGCTTAATGACATTGGTTTTGGCAATCATCTTTAAGGGATTGCGTTGGGTTGTCATGCCAATTGCCATTAGCATTACTGGCGCATTAATAATGACCGGCCTGCTAGCATTCTTAGAATGGAAAGTGACTGTTATTTCGAGTAATTTCTTCTCATTATTACTGGTCATGACTCTCTCAGTGATTATTCATCTGGTGGTTCGATACCGTGAATTAGCACAGCTTGATCCTAATCTTGATTCGCAACAACTGATTAAAAATACATTAACACAAATGTTTAAACCTTGCTTGTTCACTACACTTACTACTTTTGCGGCATTTATTTCGCTACTAATTAGTGGCATTCGCCCTGTTATTGACTTTGGCTGGATGATGTCAATAGGTGTTACTATAGCGTTAACTCTTTCCTTTCTGGCATTTCCAATGGTTATGTCGCTACTACCTAAACCAAAGATTGCCGCACATAAAACTGAACTAGGATTTACTACCGCTTTAGCTAAATTTGTTGAACGTTTTGGCAATCACTTATTGGTGGCTCTTGTTGTGTTTATTGCCATTGCGGGTATTGGTATTAACAAACTTAGCGTGGAAAATCGTTTTATTGATTACTTCAAAGAAAGTACGGAAATCAACCAAGGTCTCACATTAATTGACAAAGAGCTTGGCGGCACAATTCCTTTGGAAATTGTCTTTGAAGATTTAGCAGAAGACTATTGGTATGATGAAGACTTGCGTAACGAAGTGCATGCAATACATAACTACCTTGATAGTTTGAAAGAAACTGGGAAAGTCTTATCCATTGACACGCTAATGAGCATCTTAACCGAAGCCAATAATGGTGAGCCGCTTAATGGTTTTTTCTTAAACATCGTCCGCAGTCAAATTCCTGAATCAGCTAAAAAACACGTGTTAGATCCATATATTTCAGAAGATAGTGGGCAATTACGCATCGTTGTTCGCATTCAAGAAACTAATCAAGATTTAAAAAGAGATGAACTAATCAATAGAATTAATCACCATATCTCTGATGAATTTGGTTTTCGCCCTGAAAGTTTCCGTCTCAGTGGCATGTTAGTGCTTTATAACAATATGTTACAAAGCTTATTTGACTCTCAAATAAAAACCATTGCTGTTGTCTTTGGTATTATTTTCATTATGTTTTTATTTGTGTTTAAATCTGTGAGCTTGTCCATATTAGCTCTAATTCCAAACACCTTACCATCACTCTTCATTTTAGGCATTATGGGTTTGGCCAATATTCCACTTGACTTAATGACTATTACCATCTCAGCCATTGCCATCGGTATTGGTGTAGATAATGCTATTCACTATATTCACAGATTCAAGGATGAATTCAAAAAAGATGGTGATTATACGAAAACCATGTATCGTTCCCATGCAAGCATTGGTTTGGCCATGTTCTACACTTCAATTACGGTTGCTCTTGGATTTTTAATTCTAGCGCTATCCAATTTTATTCCAAGTATCTATTTCGGTGTTTTTACTGCCATTGCCATGTTAAGTGCACTAATAGCGAATTTAACACTATTGCCAAAACTCATCTTAATGGTCAGGCCAAAAATTTAATATTTTTATCGTATGTCCAAACAGCATCAATTCGACGTTTTAATCATTGGCACAGGTAGTGCTGGATTAATGAGCGCTCTACAATTATCAAAAAACCTTTCTATTGCACTAATTGCCAAAGACCAGCTATTAGAGGGTAGTTCTTTTTATGCACAAGGTGGAATTTCAGCTGTTTTAGATGCGCATGACAATTTTGACGCACATGTTGCCGACACCCTGTCTGCCGCTTGTGGCTTGGCTGATAAAAAAGCGGTTAGCTTTATGGTAGAAAACGCTCCTGCAGCTATTGCCTCATTAGAAGAGTCTGGTGTTAATTTCACTAGATCTAATCAAGATTATCATTTAACGACCGAAGGTGGCCATACTCACAGGAGAGTGGCACATGTTGCTGACAAAACTGGTCAATCAATACAAGTAAACTTGCTAGATAACGTTAAACAGTATGAAAATATCACACTGTTTGAAGAATACATTGCTATTGATTTGCTCATTCAAAAAAATCAATGTCATGGCGCTTACATCCTTAACAAACACACACATCAAGTTGAAAGTTTTGTGGCCCATAAAACCATTTTAGCAACTGGGGGTGCGTCCAAAATATATCGCTACACTTCTAACCCTGATACTTCAACAGGCGATGGGATTGCCATGGCTAAGCGCGCTGGCTGCAATATTGTTAACATGGAATTTGCACAATTTCACCCAACTTGTCTTTATCATCCACACGCCAAATCATTTTTAATCTCTGAGGCAATTCGTGGAGAGGGAGGTCAGCTACATCTAGAAAATGGTGAGAAGTTCATGCATAAATATGATGGGCGTGGCGAGCTCGCCCCTAGAGATATTGTTGCTAGAGCTATCGATTCAGAGATGAAATCTGGCGGCTTTGACTGTGTCTATTTGGATATATCATTTAAAGGCAAAGACTGGATCAAGAAACACTTTCCTACCATCTACGCTAAATGCAAAGACTTCGGTATAGATATTTCCAAACAGTCTATTCCTGTTGTGCCGGCGGCACATTACACCTGTGGTGGTATTAATACTGATCTTAATGGAAAAACCGATCTTACAAATCTATATGCTATTGGCGAAGTAGCACATACTGGCGTACATGGCGCCAACCGTATGGCTAGCAATTCATTATTAGAATGCATTGTGTTTGCCAAATCTTGCGCCCGTGATATTAATCACCAAATCTCAAATTCAAATTATATTGAATTTGAACCCTGGGATGCTTCTCGAGTTGAACCCTCTAAAGAGAAAGTTGTTATTACCCATTTATGGGATGAAGTGCGTTCAATTATGTGGAATTTTGTTGGCATTGTTCGTTCCGATAGACGTTTAAATTATGCCAATCACAGGCTAGAACAAATTGAAACAGAGGTAAATGAGTATTACAGTTTATATCTAATATCAAGCGATCTTATTGAGCTCAGAAATTTAGTTAAAACTGCTCAAATTATTATTCAATCAGCACTATTTAGAGATGAAAGTCGAGGCTTGCACTTTAATGAAGATCATCCAAGCCAATCTAAAAACACAAAAAACACTATAATATAATTATGTTACTCCCAATACTGCATTATCCAGATAAGCGTCTTCGAACTAAAGCCTCTCCAATTGAAGTGGTTAATGATGAAATTCGCACCCTGGTTAAGAATATGTTTGAAACCATGTACGATGCCCCTGGAATAGGGCTTGCGGCAACTCAGGTTGATCACCACATTCGCCTCATTGTTATTGATACATCAGAAGACAAGTCTCAGCCACTGTGCTTGATTAATCCAGAAATTATTGCAAAGGATGGTGAGCTAGAATGGGACGAAGGCTGCCTATCTGTACCAAATTATTACGAATGTGTAACGCGCGCTAATCATATCAAAGTTAAAGCGCTAAATGAACATGGTGAAGAATTTGAACTAGAGGCGCAAGAATTACTGGGTGTTTGCATTCAACATGAAATTGATCATTTAGATGGGGTGCTATTTGTTGACCATTTATCCAAACTTAAGCAAAGACGTTTGCTTGAAAAAACTAGAAAAGAAAAGAAATAAGTTAGTGTTGTGTCGATTCAAATTGGGCCTTACACTCTAAATTCATCTGCATTGCTTGCACCTATGGCTGGCACCAGTGATAAGCCTTTTAGAATGCTATGTAAATCTCTAGGTGCTGGACTTACTACCTCTGAAATGGTTGTTATTCAAGAGCATTTACTCAATACGAACAAGTCAAAATATCGTCTAGATTTTGAAGGTGAAGTTCAGCCAATTAGCATTCAAATTGCCGGATCGGATGCTATAGAGTTGGCGCAATCTGCTATTAAAGCTGTTACCTATGGCGCTGATATCATTGATATCAATATGGGTTGTCCTGCCAAAAAAGTCTGTAATAAGGCCGCCGGTTCAGCACTCATGCAAGATGAGCAATTAGTGCAAGACATCTTAGAGGCGGTAGTCGATTCTGTTGACATCCCAGTTACACTTAAAATGCGAACTGGATGGAGTGCTAATAATAAAAATGCCCCTACTATTGCCCAAATTGCACAACAAGCAGGCATTAAGATGTTAAGCATACATGGGCGTACAAAAGAAGATAAATACAACGGCATGGCCGAATATGACATTATTAAATCGATAGTTAGCCAAGTGGATATTCCAGTCATCGCTAATGGTGACATAACTAGCGCCGAAAAAGCTAAAGAAGTGCTTGACTACACAAACGCTTCTGGCGTTATGATTGGTCGAGCCACTCAGGGAAATCCTTGGATTTTTTCTCAAATTGATCATTACCTAAAAACAGGAAAAATAGCTGACCCTGTACCACTTGAAGTTAAGAAAGTCACGATCCTTCATCATATTCAACAAATTCATGAGTTTTATGGTGATTTTTTGGGATTGAGACTCGCCAGAAAGCATATTCTTTGGTATGCTACGCACCTTGACGAAAATCACGTTCAGAAATTTTGGAATTCTATTAACAAAGTAACCGAACGTAGACAACAATTCAACCTTTTTAAAGACTATTTAAACCGATTATGAGTTCGATGGATTTACCCACTTGTATCAATGCAAAATTAGATCGCTATTTTGAGCAACTCGATGGCGAGCAAGCCTCTGGCGTTCATAAAATGGTGATTAACGAGGTAGAGCCTATTGTTATTAAATTTGTTTTAGATTTGGTCAATAACAATCAAAGCGAAGCATCACGTGTACTTGGTATCAATCGTGGCACATTAAAGAAAAAAATCGAACTTTACAAGCTTTAACACTTTATAATAATTTTCTTTATTATTCATTAAAAATCAAAGGAATAACATGTCTATACAACGTGCGCTAATCAGTGTTTCTGATAAAACTGGTGTTATCGAACTTGCTCAAGCACTTGCTACAAATAACATCGAAATTTTATCTACAGGTGGCACAGCTAAGCTCTTGGCAGATAATAACATTCCGGTCATTGAAGTATCTGATTACACTGGCTTCCCTGAAATGATGGCCGGTCGTGTTAAGACCTTAAATCCTAAAATTCATGGCGGTATTTTGGCACGCCGTGGCCTTGATGAAGATGTGATGGCGCAAAATGATATTAATCCAATTGATTTAGTAGTGGTTAATCTCTACCCCTTCCAAGCAACCATCGCCAACCCTGACTGCACACTAGAAGATGCGATTGAAAATATTGATATTGGCGGCCCTGCAATGCTTAGATCTAGTGCCAAAAACCATGCATCAGTTACTGTTGTAGTTGATAGCGCTGATTATCAAACGGTTATAGATGAAATCAGTGCAAATGGTGACACAACACTAGAAACTAGAACAAAATTAGCGCTAAAAACTTTTGAGCATACAGCGCAATACGATGGCGCTATTGCCAACTACTTAGGCAAAGGCGAAGATGGTTTTTCTAATACCATGAATCTTCAATTTCATAAAACACAGTCAATGCGCTACGGTGAAAACCCACACCAAGCAGCCGCATTCTACAAAGAGAATAACATTAAAGAGGCTTGTGTAGCATTAAGCACCCAATTCCAAGGTAAGGAAATGTCCTACAACAACATGGCTGACGCTGATGCAGCATTAGAATGTGTACGCACATTTGATGAACCTGCCTGTGTCATCGTTAAACATGCTAACCCTTGTGGTGTGGCTGTTAGATCAAGCATCTTTGAAGCTTATGACGATGCATTTAAAACAGATCCGACTTCCGCCTTTGGCGGCATTATCGCCTTCAATCGTAACCTAGATAAAGATACTGCACAAACCATTATTGATCGTCAATTCGTTGAAGTAATCATTGCACCAAGCGTTGATGATGATGCCAAAGAAGTATTATCAGCTAAACAAAATGTCCGCGCTCTTGAGTGCGGCAATTTAACCAAGGCACAACCCTCACTCGATTATAAACGAGTCACTGGCGGTCTACTTGTACAAGACAAAGACCTGGGCTCAATCGCCAAAGATGATGTGAAATGTGTGAGCGACATCCAACCAACAGATGAACAAATGAATGACTTAATGTTTGCCTGGAAAGTAGCAAAAGCCGTTAAATCCAACGCCATTGTTTATGTTAAAAATCAAATGACTATTGGTGTTGGCGCTGGCCAAATGTCTCGTGTTTACTCAGCTAAAATTGCAGGTATTAAGGCAGCCGATGAAGGGCTTGTGGTTGAGGGTTCAGTAATGGCATCAGATGCCTTCTTCCCATTCAGAGACGGTATTGACGCTGCAGCAGAAGCCGGCATTAAGGCTATTATTCAGCCAGGTGGCTCAATGCGTGATGACGAGGTGATTGCAGCAGCAAATGAACATGGTATAGCAATGGTGTTTACAGGCATGCGTCACTTTAAACATTAGGAGTTATCATGTCTATTGAAAAAATGACAGTTTTTCCAATGATTCATTCAATCACGATTGATCAAGAACAAGAATTGGTGACTGAACTAGTACAAGACTTGCAAGATGAAGAAGCAGTTAAAGCAAATTTACTAGAATCTATTGCAACTGTAAGGATGTATGAAAATATAAACTTTTACCCGTTATCTCCACCAACCTTCGTTGAGGATGTTATGGGTAGTTTTGCCCAAATGGGCATGAGTAAACATCTAACAATTTCTGATAACACCTATCACGATATTTTTGGATACCCAGGCTGTACACGCGTATGGGAATTGCCCTTATTGTTTAGAGATCAGGTTGAATCGGCATTAACAGGTTATGAAGTTAGCTACGATTCTGAAACATGGGAAATTCTAGAAGTGACTCCATTAGAGGGTTAGTTGTCAATATAGATCATTACCTCAAATAATATCGCTACAAATCCAATCAAATTTCCAATAAAAATATTGTTAGATTAAGAAAGAATCCTTACTCTAAAAGTTTTCCCTTTCAGTTTATCGTTTTGAATTTTCTTTAAGGCTGTTTTAACCAGTGCAGTTTCAACTGCAACATAAGACCAATTACTAGCAACCGTAATTTTGCCAATTTTATCACCAGGAATTCCGCCCTTTCCAGTGAGTCCGCCAACAATATCGCCAGGTCGAAGCTTTTGCTTTTTTCCACCATCAATTTTCAACGTAGTCATGACTGGCTTCTTAACTGGCTTATCAAGATGCACCTCACTAGGTAAATCATCAGGACTTATTTCAATCTCTAAAGACTCAAGTTTTCTGGTCTCTCTATCACTGTAGAAAGTTGCAGCAACGCCACTACGCCCAGCTCTACCTGTACGCCCAATACGATGGACATGAACCTCAGGATCATGAGCAATGTTAAAATTAATCACCATATCAAGTGAATCAATATCCAAACCCCTAGCAGCAACATCAGTTGCCACTAACACGGAAACACTTTTATTAGAAAAACGAATTAATGCTTGATCACGCTCCCGTTGTTCTAAATCACCATGTATCGCTAATGCATAAAAACCATAATAGATCAATTCATCTGCCACATCCTGGGTATCACGCTTCGTATTACAAAATACTAAAGCCGATTCTGGCTTATTCTTAGCCAATATCAGACGCAATGCGGTCATACGCTCATCATCAGAATTAGTTTGATAGAAATATTGCTTAATGGTAGACTCTTCATGCGTGGAAGGTGCGCAAACAGTAGATGGGTCGTTCATAACCCGAGCTGCAATATCATCAATCTCTTGCGGATACGTCGCACTAAACAATAAGGTTTGTCGATGACTTGGAATTTTTTCAATAATATCGTCAATTGCATCTTGGAAGCCCATATCCAGCATACGATCAGCCTCATCAAGAACTAGTGTATCGATATGATCAAGTTTCAATGTGCGTTTACGCAAATGCTCTTCTATGCGACCCGGCGTTCCAACCACAATATGCGCACCATGCTCCAAAGAACCAATTTGAGGGCCAAATGGCGCTCCACCACACAAAGTTAATACCTTAATATTATGAATTGCTCTGGCTAATTTACGAATCTCGCTTGCCACTTGGTCAGCTAACTCTCGGGTCGGGCATAAAACGATTGCTTGGATTTTATATGACTTAACATCAAGTTTATTTAACAACCCCAATCCAAAAGCAGCTGTTTTTCCAGAGCCAGTTTTGCCTTGACCAATAACATCCTTACCCGTTAGAATCATAGGCAAACTCAATGCCTGAATCGGTGTCATAGAGCTGTAACCCAAGGAGTCTAGGTTTTTTACCAAATCAACATTTAAGGTTAGGCTGGAAAAGCTTAAGTCATTCACAATAAATTCACATTTATAAAATTAATAAGTGTGAATTTTACGCTGATATGTTTTCAATAGAAGCGCAACCCATTTTATATTACCCCTTTCAAATGTCAGAAAAACACTATATTTTTATAAAAAACTAGACACTTCTCAAGGAAGCAGGTGATAATATTAATTGTCTGTTGTACTTGTGATTGGCTATATCCCCTGAGCCGATAAATAAACAACTAAGGATATGAGATAGATTGCTATTGAGCAAGCCCACCTTGAAGTGGGAAGCCTGCGGTACTCTTCGAATTTCCGCCTTGAACCTTACTGGTTCAGGTTTCTGCCAACACGGTGCAATGGATCCCAAATTCTTCGGCTATAATGCAAAATATGAAAGCACTACGCCAATCCCTCCGACAACAAAGAAACAATATCACTCCATCCGATCGGATTAAATTTTCCAAAAAACTTTTGCCACAGGTGCAAAAAATGGCGAATTTTCATCATGGCCAAAAAGTAGCAATTTATTTACCAAATGATGGCGAAATTGACCCAAAATACTTACTAAAATTCCTTAATTTATTAAAAATAAGCGTATATCTACCCATATTATCTGGAAAAAAACTTAAATTTGCAAAAATAGGTAAAAATTTTAGAAAAAACCAATATGGTATTTTAGAACCCGTTTTTAGTCAAATTCTAGCTGCCAAACAGATGAATATT
The DNA here is from genome assembly GCF_029243085.1 of Candidatus Thioglobus sp. Lineage (GTDB taxonomy): Bacteria > Pseudomonadota > Gammaproteobacteria > PS1 > Pseudothioglobaceae > Thioglobus_A. The sequence continues at coordinate 32,170 of NZ_JAQWSS010000084.1, forward strand.
ATCTTTATGCCATTAGTCGGGTTCGATAAAAATAAGAATCGAATTGGCATGGGTGGCGGATATTATGATCGCACTTTAGCCTTTAAAAAAAGACAGAAAGTCTTTAAAAATCCGAAGCTATACGGTCTTGCTTTTGACTGTCAGCGAGTTGATCAGCTTGATGCTCAAGATTGGGACATCTCTTTAGATGCGATTATCACGCCAAGTACCATTTATTAAGAATTGCCTAATGCGTGTTTTTGAAAAAATGACTTTAAGGTTGGATTTTCATTGATAACATTCATGCCAAAACCGCGCAACCATCTAAGTGGTTCGTTGTTTTCTTTATAAATCCAGTTAAGCCCAGTCATTGTTTTGGCCATTAATTCATTATCCAGGCGTCGCGCTCTAGCATATTTTCTCAAAACCATAAAGTCATCCAAATTGTAATTATTATCAGTTATTTGTTTTGATAATTCCACAATATCTGAAAAACCTAGGTTAACACCTTGGCCTGCTAAAGGATGAATATTATGTGCCGCATCACCAATTAAGGCTAAATGCTTCTTAACATATTCTTCAGCGCTGCGTTCAATGAGTGGAAATGCCTGTATTGGACTTGTTATCGTAAATTCACCGAATCGATATTCAACGCCAGCGGACAACCGTTTAGCGAATTCCAATGTAGATAACTGTATTAGTTCATCTGCCAATGGATTCTCAGCTGACCAAACAATTGAAGCTTTATGTTCACTTAAAGGCAATAAGGCAATAATACTATCGGACAGGAATCGTTGCCATGTTGTCTCTTCAAACCCATGTTCAGACTCAATATTACAAATAATGGCCTTTTGTTGATAGTCTGTATCAGCGGTTATAATGCCTGCAAGCTCTCTTACTTTAGACCTTGCCCCATCGGCGCCAATTAACAAATGACAATTAATTAATGATTGATCATCTAATTCAAGCTCATAACCTTGCTCTAATTTAATCAAATTGGTCACTTTTGCCGATATAAACTCAACATTAGTACTCTCTAAACATTGATATAGAGCAGACTGTATCGCATCATTTTCTACAATATGGCCCAAATGCTCTAGATTTTCATCTTCTGCATCAAAGGCGATACTTCCATGTGAATTTTGATCCCAGACTTTAGTAGATTTGAACAATTGCTTACGTCTAATATGATTCCATACGCCAAGATCATTTAATAGTTGTTCCGATTTTGGTGTAATGGCACTAACACGAGCATGAAAATCATCTGTTAATTCTGGATTTGGATTGTTAGGTTCAATAATTGCAATGCTGAAATCATGGTGCGACATGTTTAATGCAAATGCTTGACCTACCATTCCACCGCCAACAATGACAATATCAAATTGTTTCATTATTCTCCTGCTACGGTCATCTCATTAATCATTATTGAGCCCACCTTAATATTGCTGCGATGATCTACATCAGAGCCAATATGTTCAATCCCTAGCAACATCTCTTTAAGATTTCCTGCAACCGTAATACCTGATACAGGATATTGGATTTCACCATGTTCGACCCAAAAACCTAATGCGCCACGAGAGTAATCCCCTGTAGTGGCGTTAACACCTTGGCCCATTAATTCTGTTACTAATACACCTTTGTCCATTGATTTAATCATATCATTTAAATCGCCCGAATAGCTATGCTCAATGATTAGATTATTAACACCACCTGCATTAGCAGTGGTTTGCAAACCAAGTTGGTTGGCTGAATATTGACTAAGTACATATTGCTTAACATGGCCAGCTTCAACAAAATACTGTTTTCTTTTTAAAACGCCGTCTCTATCAAACGCTTTTGCGCCGATGGTTTTTTTAGCAAATGGATTTTCCAAAACGCTAATACTTTCTGGCAATATAATTTGATCAATACTATTAAGTAAAAATGTCGATTTTTTATATTGTTTTGATCCGCCTAAAGCGCTAATTAATTGAGAGAAAAGACCGCCTGATACTTTTGTCGAAAATATCACTGGACACTTTTGAGTAGGTAAAGATCGCGCACTAAGCTTACTTTTTGCAAGTATTGAAGCTTCGTCGCCCACTGTTTCCGGTGTCTCTAAATCTTGTGAATCAAGTGCAACTGTATATTCATAGGCAGTTTGCATATCATTATCTTTCTTGGCAATCACACTACAGCTAAGAGAGTGCCTGGCGCCTTTTTGCACACTCATCATGCCGTTAGAATTAGCATATAATCCTTCGCCTTGATAACTTGACACCTCAGCACCATCTGAATTGTTAATATCACTATGGGTTAACGCCTGGGCCTCACAACGTGTTGCCAAATCAATACTATGGGCTGGATCCAATTCCCATGGATGATACATATCTAAATCAGGAAACTCATAAGCCATCAATTCTTTTGGCGCCAGGCCATTAAATGGATCAGCTTGAGTAAATTTAGCAATCAAACATGCAGATTCAATAGTCTTTAAGATGCCATTAGCACTAACATCAACACTAGATGCGTGACCTTTGGAGTTGCCCATATAAACATTGATGTCGAATGACTTGTCTAAATGATATTCGAGCGTTTCGACTTTGCCTAAACGTACAGCAGTAGAAACGCCAGAACTGCTACTTAGCGAAATTTCATAGTCGCTAATATCAAACTTCTTTAGTAAATCTATAGCTTGTTGTGCGGTGTTTTCTAATGACATATAGTTAAGTTAGATAGTCTAAGTCGGATGGTTGTGGGGTATTAGTCTGGCCATATGGCTTGTGTATATCCATTTGTGGCTGATGAGTATTTATATGCCCATGTGGCTTGGTATTAAGTATTGAGTTAATCGGCATCCATAAAGCTGCAATTCCTAAAGCAATAATCAATAAACCTGATACTCTTCTAACAACAGGCTTCTGCACTAAAGTATTCAGCTGAGTAGACACGCTAGCCATCAACAACAAGCTTGGCAAAGTGCCTAATCCAAATGCCAGCATAATCATGCCGCCCTGCTCCGCAGAGCCTGAAATAATAGCAAAACTTAAAGCGCCATATACCAATCCACACGGTATTCCACCCCACAAGAGTCCTGTAAAAAATGCACTTTTTAGGCTTTTAATAGGTAAAAACCGCTGAGTTATAGGTTGTAATCTAACCCACAATTTAGCGCCTATTTTTTCTAATACCTGAATGCCTGACGACCAATTACCGATGTACAAACCCACCATAATCATCAAGACGCCTGAAAATATCCTAAGACTCTTATCCAAAACATTCATTTGTAATGATTGCGTTAACAAGGCGCCAACCAAACCAAAAATAGCGCCCATCAAAATATAACTAAGAATTCGACCAATGTTGTAATTAAGATGGAATAAAGCAACTTTTTTGGGATTGGCCCTAACTTGTGGATCAAGACCAGCTGTCAGCATGGCAACAACACCGCCGCACATACCTAAACAATGCACGCCACCTAGCAGCCCCATTAGAAAAACACTAATCAGAACTTCCATTAAAGCTTGCCTGTTTGTATGTGGCGAGACACTTCAAGCAAGTGAATGCGTCGAGAGTCTGTTTTTAATACTTTAAAGTTAAACCCCTGCAAAGTGATTTTATCCATTTGTTCAGGCAATCGAGTGAAGCCAGAAATAACAAATCCAGCGACTGTATCAACATTTTCAGCTATTAGTCTCGTTACAAAAAACTCATTAAATTCTTCAATTGGTGTATCGGCCTTAAGCAAATAACGACCATCACCAAAATCAATAATATTATCTTCTTCTAAGTCATGCTCATCTTCAATCTCACCAACAATTTGTTCTAGAACATCTTCCAGTGTCACTAAGCCAGCAATCTCTCCGTACTCGTCCATCACAATTGCTATATGCGATTTTTTTTGTTGAAAATCTCTCAGTAAAGAGCCCAGTGTTTTACTTTCTGGCACCAAGATTGCTGTACGTAAATATTCTTTATAGTTAAATTCGTTACGCTTATCACCTGCTAAATAACTAAGTAAATCCTTGGCCAAAACAACACCTAAGATTTTGTGGCGTTTTGAATCAATAATTGGAAAACGAGAATGAGCTGATTTGATCATGATATCAAGCAACTCTTTGGTATCTGAATGATGCTCAATAGTAACCATTTTTGATTTTGGCACCATGACATCTCGAACTTCCATATTCTCAAGCTGCATTGTGCCTTCAATGATATTGCGGCTATGAAAATCAATCACGTGATTAGCTTCAGCCTCTTTAAGCGTTTCTAACAACTCTTTGCGTGAGCCAAGTGGCGTGTGAAAAAATTGCTTAATTAGCCTTTTAAAAAATGATTGTGTCGACGGAGGTTGATCTTCGTTCATGTAGCTTGGTATTAATTAAAGGTATATTTTATCAAAAATTAGGTTTTTTTTCCACTACGCATTTTTTTTCCTTGAGCAGCGCGCTCTTTACGCACTTGCTTAGGATCAGCAATTAATGGCCTATAGATCTCAACTCGGTCTTTTTCTCGTAAAACAGTATCTAACTTGGCAATTTTTCCGAAAATTCCCGTCTTGTCTTTGAGTAAGTCAATTTGCGGATAACTATCTAAAATACCTGATAATTCAATGGCTTGCTTAAGAGTAACACCCTCTTCCACCTCTAAACTTAACAAAGTTTGCTTATCTTCCAATGCGTAAGCAACCTCTATATTCATTAGCCTTGCTGATCACACAATTGCTGCGCTTGAGCAAAATCAAGTGTGCCTTCATAAATAGCTCGACCGGTAATGGCGCCGCCAATACCATGATGTGCTGCACTCAAAAGATTGGTAATATCGTCCATATTAGTAATGCCACCAGAAGCAATAATATCAATTGAAGTTTGTTTTGCAAGATCGGCGGTCGCCTCTACATTAACACCCTGCATCATACCGTCACGGGCAATATCAGTATAGACAATTGAACTTACGCCGTCTTGTTCAAATTTCTTCGACAATTCCACCACATGTAAATCTGTTTGTTTGGCCCAGCCTTCAGTTGCCACTAAGCCGTTATTGGCGTCCAGGCCTACAATAATTTTTCCTGGAAATTCTCGACATAGTTCTGAGACAAACTCTGGATGCGTAACTGCCATCGTGCCAATAATCAGATAGCTAATGCCTGCCTCTATGTATGTATTGGCAATATTCATATCACGAATACCGCCACCAATTTGCACAGGTAAATCGGGAAACGCTTTGGTGATTTCAGTCACACTAGCTGCGTTAATTGGCTTACCCTCAAAGGCACCATTCAAATCTACTAAATGTAGGCGTTTAGCACCTTGATTAACCCATTGTGCCGCCATTTCAGCAGGATTATCGGAAAACACCGTCGTATCATCCATCAGACCTTGTCTTAGACGCACACACTGGCCATCTTTTAAATCAATTGCGGGAATAATTACCATTTTTTTTATCCATTATATCGACGGTAACCAATTGCCTCAATCAAATGCTGTGACTCTATAGTATCAGCATGATCTAAATCGGCAATGGTTCTAGCCACTTTTAAAATTCGATGATAAGCTCTTGCAGACAAATGCAATTGATCCATTACATTTTCTAACAACTGCTTATTATCTGCACTCAAGATAATTAAACTATCGACCTCATTGGCATCCAGCTGATCATTTAATTTACCTTGTCTTTTCAACTGTCTATTATAACAATCCAATACGCGCACTCTAATCGTTTCGCTGTTTTCTGTTGTCTTATCCTGTGGACTAAGCAAAACCTCTTTTGACACAGGTGGTACATCTAATATCATATCAATACGATCTAACAAGGGGCCGGAAATTTTCATCTGGTACTTACTAATTTGATCTTCAGTACAATGACACTTACTCGTACCATCTCCATAATATCCACAAGGACACGGGTTCATTGCACCAACAAGTTGAAAATTAGCTGGAAAAGTTACTTGCTGTTGAGCACGTGAAACATGCACCTCGCCGCTTTCCAGGGGTTGTCTTAACACTTCTAGAACGTGACGAGGAAATTCTGGCAATTCATCTAAAAATAACACCCCTCCATGCGCCAGTGAAATTTCTCCTGGTCTCGGGCTTGACCCACCTCCTACTAATGCAACTGCCGAAGAAGAATGGTGTGGCGATCTAAAGGGTCGAATATAAAATTGTGATAAATCGATAGATTTATTGGCTACTGAATAAATAGCAGCGCGTTGTAAAGCTGCCTCATTATCAAGTGACGGTAAAATTGATGGCAGCCTTTCGGCCAACATGGTTTTTCCAGAGCCAGGTGTGCCACGAAGCAGTAAATTATGCCCACCACTAGCAGCAATTTCTAAGGCGCGTTTAGCATGATATTGACCCTTAACTTGAGAAAAATTCTTGTCATGCTTAGTGTCAAAATCAGGCTGAATCATTGGTCTTTCAAGTGTGCCAATTCCAGTTATAAATTCACAAACTTGCAATAAATTCTTAGCAGGCAGTATGCGCGCTTCCTGCGCCAAAACACATTGTTCATGATTATCATAAGGAATAACTAGGTCATGACTGTCTTTGTGTGCTGCAATGACCGCTGGTAACAAGCCCTCAGTTGAATGAAGTAACCCATCTAACCCCAACTCACCATAGAATTCAAATTGGGCAATATCAATATCTGGCTTTATTTGCCCTGAAGCAATCAACACCCCTAGTGCAATTGGTAAGTCGTAACGCCCACTAGACTTAGGTAAATTAGCAGGCGCCAAACTAACCGTGATACGTCCTTTAGGCAGCTTAAATCTTGAATTCATTAATGCAGAACGCACCCGATCCTTACTCTCTCTAACCGCACCTTCAGGCAAACCAACAATTGAGAATCCTGGCAAGCCCCCTGAGATATGCACTTCAATAGTAACAACGGGCGCATCTAGCCCAGTCGAAGCACGAGTAAACACTTTAGAGAGTTGGCTCACACTGCCTCCAATTCTTCTAAGCTCCATCTTGGTTGAATGACAATTTCACCGCCTGGCGACACTTGACCTTTACTTAGGCGTAAATGCCCAGCTAAAGCGATCATGGCACCGTTGTCGGTACAAAATTCTTGCCGAGGATAAAATACTTTAGCGCCAAGCTTTAACCCCATTGCATCAAGCTCTTGTCGTAATGACAAGTTAGCACTAACACCGCCTGCCACAACTAGCGTACTTCTTTTTGTTTGCTCTAGGGCACGTCGACACTTAATCATCAAAGTTGATGTGGCAGCTACCTCAAACGCTTTGGCAATATCAGCCTTTTGCTCTGGATGCTTGGCGAAAGTGTTACGTGCAAAAGTCTTAAGTCCGCTAAAGCTGAAATCTAGCCCTGGGCGGTCAATCATGGGTCTTGGAAATTTAAACTGAGTTTCATCCCCCTGCTCAGCTAATGCCGCTAATGCCGGCCCACCTGGATAACCCAACCCTAAAATTTTGGCCGTTTTATCAAAAGCTTCGCCGACAGCATCATCTAACGACTCTCCTAATATCTTATATTCACCAATTGCCTTAACATCGATTAACATGGTGTGTCCGCCCGAAACCAATAGTGCCACGAACGGAAAACTTGGCTGATTATCCTCCAATAAAGGTGCCAATAAATGACCCTCCATATGATGAACACCTAGTGATGGTATCTTTAAACTCCATGCCAATGATTTAGCGACCGCACTACCAACCAATAAAGCGCCAGCAAGGCCAGGGCCTGCTGTATACGCAACACCACTAATATCAGATAAGCTTAGCTTAGCATCGGCTAATACTGATTTTATCAGTGGCAACGCACGTTGGATATGGTCACGTGAAGCCAATTCTGGCACTACCCCGCCATATTCCGCATGAATTTCAACTTGTGAAAATAACTGATGGCCAATTAAGCCTTTTTCGCTATGGTACAGTCCTATGCCGGTTTCATCGCATGAACTTTCAACGCCTAAAGTAATAAAAGGTTTAGTGGCCAACATTTGACTCACCAAGATATACACTCTTAACCTCTGCATTATCTAGAATGGTTTGCTTGTCACCTTGGGCAATGATGCCGCCAGCATGTAATACATAAGAGTGGTCGCAAGTGTCTAGCATTTCACGATAGTTATGATCTGTAATTAATACACCAATACCTTTGTCTTTTAAATGATAAATAATTTGCTGAATGTCGCCAACAGAAATTGGGTCAACACCAGCAAAAGGCTCATCCAATAAGATGAACTTAGGATCCATGGCCAAAGCTCTAGCAATTTCAACGCGTCGTCTTTCGCCACCAGACAAACTCAAGCCATCAATGTGGCGAATATGCTCAATATTAAACTCAGCCAGCAACTCTGCCAATCGATGTTTTCTGTTAGCCTTATCAAGTGTGGAATTTAATTCCAATACTGCCATAATATTATCTTCGACTGATAATTTGCGAAAAATAGAAGGCTCTTGAGGTAGATAACCCAGTCCTAGCTTAGAGCGTTTATGCATTGGCATTTTACTAACCTTAATGTCATCAATAAACACTTGACCCTTGTCCGCTCTAACCAAGCCACAAGCAATATAAAAACAAGTTGTCTTGCCGGCACCATTCGGGCCAAGCAAACCCACAATTTCCCCTGATTTAACTTCAAATGAAACATCTGAAACCACTTCTCGACGTGCATATTTTTTATTAATATTTTTAACAGTCAGTGTATTTAAAGCCATGATAATTCGATTAAATGTTTAACAGATATCTTACCCTAAACAAGGCGTATTTGTTTAGAGCTATAGACCTCAAACACTTGATTATCGGCCTCTATCAATAATGCGCCTTGTTGGTTAACACCTGTTACAATGCCGATAATTATACTTTCATTTATTTCAACCTCAACTTGCTTGCCCGACAAATAGTCCGTGTTTTCCCAAGATTTTAGAAAATAAGACAATTGATGAGTTGAGAACAATTGACAATACGTCAGTATGCTATTAATTAGTGCAACACTTAGGTCTTCGATCGCTGGCATATCTTGAATTGGCATTATGCTCGATAAGTCTATCCAAGGGGAGATGCATTCAAATGAGTCGCTTAGATTATAATTTAGACCAAGTCCAATAACTACAGACTGACATTCTCCTTGCACTGAGTTTTCAATTAAAATCCCAGCCAACTTTTTATCACCAACAAACACATCATTTGGCCATTTAAGCTTAGCATCAATAATACCAAATTCTGCTAGAGTCTGGATGATTGCAAGCCCTATTACTAGACTCAAGCCATTTAATGCGATACTAGAAGCAAACACATGTCGAATTGAAAGTAATACGCTTGTATCCTTTTGACTTAGCCAAGTTCGGTTATATTGACCCTTTCCTTGAGTCTGTTCTCTAGCAATACAAATTTGAGTTATTGCAGAAAATTCTAAAGTTGACAAATAGTGGTTGGTACTTGGAATTGAGTCAAAGACAGTAAGCTCGACTGGTAATTTTATTTGGTCCTTTATATAAGAATAATCAGCCATACAACAATCAGCAACATTAAAGACAACCAAACAGCAGCCGAACCCATATCTTTGGCAGCTCCAGATAAAACATGATATTCGTCGCCAATTCGATCTACTACAGACTCGATGGCTGAATTAAGAATTTCGACAATTAGCACCAAAAACACTGTTGCAATTAAGATACTCTGCTCAATACCAGTCTTACCAAAAATCATAGCAAGAGGAATCAGTATGACCGATAGCCATACCTCTTGTCTGAAAGCTGCTTCAGACTTGTAACAGGCTTTCAGGCCTTTCATTGAAAATTCAAATGCGGTAAAAATTCTTCTCAAGCCGGTTGCTTCATTTTTCACGAATGACTCCGTAAGTGGTTAAAATAGTTAAATCAATTTTACACACATGTTTAATTATGAAAATAGCATTAGGGGTTGAATACATGGGCACAAACTTCCATGGATGGCAACTACAAAAATCTGGCATTCGCACCGTACAACAGGTCGTTGAAAAGGCATTATCTAAAATTGCCAATCACCCAGTTAGGGTTTTTTGCTCTGGTAGAACAGACGCTGGTGTACACGCCATTGAACAGGTTATTCACTTTGAAACTAATGCGATTCGTGAAGATAAAGCTTGGCTTTTTGGTGGCAATGTAAACCTTCCTCATGATGTTAACTTTGTTTGGGCTAAACGTGTCGATGATGATTTTCATGCTCGCTTTAATGCGTGTGCTAGACGTTATCATTACAAAATTCACAATACTAAAGTTCGATCAGCTATTATTGGCAAGCATTCACTTTGGGAGCCTAGAGCACTTAATATTGACCATATGAACCAGTCTGCCCAATTCTTATTGGGTAAGCATGATTTTTCAGCGTTTAGAGGTAGTTTATGTCAAGCTAAGTCCCCTATTAAAACCATTGAATATATCCGCCTAAGCAAACAGGATAATGAGATTTTAATTGACATTAAAGCAAACGCTTTTCTACATCATATGGTGCGTAATATTGTTGGTACTTTATTGCGAGTAGGCAAAGGTGAAAAGTCGATTGACTGGGTTAAAGAAGTCTTGGATTCCAAACAACGAAAAGAGGCTGGTGCAACTGCCCAGCCTCAAGGTTTATATTTTGTAAAAGCGTTTTACTAATCTAAAACACAATATTAATCATTGTTAACATAACCACTAAGAATAATATAGTCATAATGCCACCAGCTTTAATAAAGTCAGCGACTTTATAACCACCAGGGCCCATGATTAACGCATTAACCTGGTGTGTGGGAATTAAGAATGAATTTGAAGTGGCAATTGCAACAGTCAGTGCATATATAGCAGGATCTGCACCAACCTGGATTGCAATGTTAACCGCAATAGGAACCAATAAAATAGTGGCGCCTACATTTGACATGACCAAAGTAAAGAAAGTTGCCAATACCGCAATAGCGGCTAATATAATCCAAGGTGCCATATCACCAACGACTGCTACCGTTTCTTGAGCAATCCAAAGCGCTGTACCAGTTTTAGAGACAGCTAAACCCAGTGGAATCAAACTTGCAAGCAAGAATACCGTTTTCCATGACACTGCTCTGTAAGCCTCTTCAATTTTCAGAACATTAGTTAAAATCATACCTAATGCACCAGTCATCAATGCAATTGATAGTTTGATGTCGGTAAACAATATTAAAAACAGCGCAATACCGAAGAAAACACCTGCCCATTTTACTTTTTCAGGTCTGGTTTCTTCTTGCTTAGGATATTCAGACGTTACGATAATAAAATCTTTGTTGTTTTGTAATCGTTCTAAATCTTCCCAACAAGTGTGGGCCACAATAGTATCACCGGATTGGAACTCAATATCTCGAATACCGTCTCCTTCCTTTAATGTTTCACCGTTACGATGCAGAGCAACCATAGCCAAACCATACGTCTTTCTCAACCAAACATCTCTAGCAGTTTTGCCAATTAAATTTGAGTTCGGTGGTATGACTACTTCAGCTGTTCCACAATTTTGTGTTGAAAGCAAATCGGTAAATTGTTCAATTTTATCCAAAAGTTCAAGTTTGAATCCACTAACAAAACTTTCAACGCTAGCACGTGATGTCAATACGCCAATTGTTGTATCTGGCTGAATAGTAGTATCTCTGTCAACAGAATCCTGACCAATAATGCCATTCCCCTTATCATCTTGTAAAGCTACCACCCGAACTTTGGAAATAGTTTCTATCTCATCTAATTTTAATCCGACAAGTTTACTATCGGCTGGAACTCTAATCTCATATAAATCATAATCAATCTTGTACACTTTTTGAAAATATTCAATCGCAGAGACGCTCGTATCTTTCTTTTCTTTCTGCGTTGGCAGTACAAACTTTCCGGCAATCATAAAATAGATAATGCCAGTAGCAACCAGTGCAATTCCTATTGGTGTTACCGAAAACAAACTCCATGTATCCATTTGGTTTTCAGCTGACAGACCTTGATTAGTTGTCAATATTAGATCGTTTAACAAAATTAATGGACTAGAGCCAACCATAGTCATAGTTCCGCCCAATATAGCTGTAAAACCCATTGGCATAAGTAATCTTGACATTGGCACACCTGACTTTGACGAGATACGACTTACCACTGGAATAAACAATGCGGCAGCGCCAACATTTTGCATAAATGAAGATATAAATCCAACTGTTGACGATACAATCGGAATAATCTTAGTCTCAGATTTTCCGCCATTTTTAAGAATAAAAGTTGCAACCTTGGTCATCAACCCTGTTTTATCCAGCCCAGCTCCGATTATCATTACCGCAATAATTGACATTACAGCGTTAGAAGAAAAGCCATCAAACAATCTATTGTTATCAACCAATCCTTCTTCTAAACCCATAATGGTGTAAATCAGTGGCAATGAAGTTAAACCTAAAATTACCATGATCGTAACAGCGGCTTCATCTACATCGACCACTTCAAATGCAAATAAATAAATTGTTAATAATAAGATAGCTAACATCCAAGCAATAGAAATAGTCGGAGTAATTGTTGATAAATATAGTGCGAAAATCGCAAAAATAATACCTGCAGTAATTTTAATATTTGGCATAGTAATAATAAGTTTAAGTTAAAAGAAAGCCTATGAAATTAAATGTTTTAAAGGGCTTTTAGATGCGGCATCTTCATCACCAAGCTCACGCCAAGCAAAACGAAGCGCATCAGTTCGTCGATCGTAAAAGCGGTTTTCACCGTATCTGTCCATAAATCCTGCTCGTTTTAGCACTTTTTCAATACCTTCAGTACGAGCAAATATAATCTCAACACCATTGGAAGAGCAACGATCCAATAATCTAGTAAGCATATCTTCACCACTTGCATCAATCCAATTAATTCCGGCCATATCAACAATAATATACTTTAAGCATTTTTGCTTTGATGAAATCAAGTCAAGAATCTTATCTTCAAAATAGCCTGCATTTGCAAAATAAAGGGAACCTGAATATTTAACAATAGAGACAACTTCGCAGCGTTCTAATTTATTTTCTAATGCATTGACCAGCATAGCAGAGCCATCATGGGCGGAAAGCTCTGTAAATCTTGGTTCCATCGTACGATAAAGGAACAATCCTAATGATAATATTATTCCAATCAGGATTCCATCTTCTAAATGTGGCGCAGCTATTAACGTTAAGACAAAGGTAACAACTGCAACTACTGCATCATGCTTTTCAACTTTCCATGCCTGTTTTATTGGTTCAATTTTAATCAAATTGAGCACTGCAGTCATAATAACAGCTGCTAATGCTGCTTGAGGGATATGATATAACAAAGGTGTTAGCCATAATAGTGTAAAGCCTACTAATACGGCAGTAACAACTGAAGAAAAGCCCGTCACAGCACCTGCTGAAATATTTACTGCTGAACGTGAAAAAGAGCCAGAGATAGGGTAGCCTTGAAAAGCTCCAGCAGCAAAATTAGCTAGGCCTTGACCCATTAGCTCCTGATTAATATCTAAACGTTGTTTTGTTTTAGCTTGCATTACCTTGGCAATTGCAATCGCCTCCATGAAACCAATTAATGCAATAGTAATGGCAACCACCATCATTCCGCTCATAGCTGAGAAGTCAAATTCTGGCATAATCAGACTAGGCAAACCCTCTGGAATCTTGCCAACAATAACACCTCCAAAACCACCTTCCTCAACTGGTTTGCCAAAATCTATCAAATAAGAGAAATATGTCGTAATCGCTACAGCTATCAATACTCCTGGTAATTTAGGCTGATATTTTCTAATTACAATAATAATGCTAGCAGCAAAGATGGCGATCACTAATGTCAAAAGATGGACGTCATTCGTGGCATTAACAACCGTTCCCCAAACCTGTTCGTAACTTTGTTCACCAGAGCCTTTTGAAACGCCGAAAATTTTATTTAACTGCGAGGTGGCGATAATAATAGCGGCTGCATTGGTAAACCCTACAACAACTGGATGAGATAAAAAATTAATAACAAATCCAAGCTTTAATGCGCCCATAGCTAATCGAAAGAAGCCAACCATGAATGCTAATAAGGAAGCATAAGCTGCATAAGTTACCATGTCAGCCCCTTCTGGAACTACCATTGGTATTGCTGCTGCAGTTAATAAAGAAACAATCGCAACAGGGCCAGTAGCTAATTGGCGCGAAGAGCCCATTAAGGCGGCTATCATTACTGGAAAGAATGAAGAGTAGAGGCCATACTGTGGAGCTAATCCTGCCAGTTGTGCATATGCCATTGACTGTGGCACCAATACCAATGCAACTGTTAATCCAGCTACCATGTCAGCTCTTAAGACTTTTTTATCTTTGAGTTCGTGTATCCATGCCAAAAAAGGCAAATATTTTGCAAATTTATTCATGATTTAACCCATCTGTACAACACAAGATTAGCAGTTAACTAGACTTTATTTCTTAAAAGAATAATTTGTATTCTTTTATCTAGTTAAGTAACGTTAGAAACTTATAAACCATAGAAGTTAATAAGACGGAGATCCGATTCATATAAGCAGATTATAACATACTCATAGTCTGTGCACGTTAGTTTTAGAGGGTGTTACGAATGACTAGTTCGTTATAATCGAATTTTTTACTTCTCAGAATACTAACATCACTAATACCTAGCAACAGATCAATAAAAGGTTGTTTTAATAACTCTATAGTCCTTTTTTTAAACCTATGGCGGTAACAAGAATAACACTTAGAAATTCATAGATTTCAGCAGGCAGACGGCTCTCTGCTCGCATTAATCCAGCTATCAACCCTAATATAACGGATAGTACAATTGGAACTAGAGCTATTAATCAATCACTCTAAGGATAGCTATAAATTTAACTTTATGCAAAGAAAGTGCTGACTGCCGCGCCCAATGTATCTCGCATATCAATATCATCAGTTAGTGGCTCTACTAATGCCATGTGACAAGCATCCTCAGGACTAATACCTTTAGAAATAAGTTGACCTGCATAAATCAATAAACGAGTAGACATACCTTCATCCAGTCCATGGCCTTTTAAATTACGTGAACGCTGTGCAACCTGAACTAATTTTTCAGCTGTTTCTCTGTCAATTCCAGTCTCATGTGCAACAATAGAAACTTCTGTTTCACTAGGCGGATAATCAAAAGACATGCCACCAAAACGCTGCTTAGTGGATTGTTTCAAATCCTTCATCATTGATTGATAGCCTGGATTGTAAGAAATTACAATTTGAAAATCTGGATGTGCATCAACTTGCTCACCTTTTTTCTCAAGCGGCAATTGACGACGATGGTCGGTCAAAGGGTGAATAACAACCGTTGTATCTTGGCGCGCTTCAACAATTTCATCAAGATAACAAATAGCACCAATACGTGCCGCAGTAGTTAATGGTCCATCTTGCCACTGCGTACCATTCGCATCAAGCAGGAAGCGTCCTACTAAATCTGATGCAGTCATATCTTCATTACAAGCAACACTAATTAATGGCTTTTGCAACTTCCAAGCCATATATTCAACAAATCTTGACTTACCACAACCTGTTGGACCCTTAATCAAAACAGGCATTCTGGCAGAATACGCCGCCTCATAACGTTCAACCTCTTGTCCAACCTTATGGTAGTACGGCTCTTCAGTTATCATATATTGACTAGTGTCTATCATTTTCTTTCCTTTCGATTAATTTATATCAATGTTAGAATACATTTTACCTAACTATT
>NZ_JAQWSS010000085.1 GCF_029243085.1 Candidatus Thioglobus sp.
TGCCATGCAATCATAGTTAATAACATCGGCACCGACAAGATCACGTTGATGCTTGATGCTAATGCAGCATTTTTCTTAGCCGTTGCAATCTCTTCAGCAGAAGCGCTCTTCATGCCTAAGATCTTTTGCTGATTTGGCCAAATGATGAACCAAACATTAAATGCCATGATTGTACCCATCCATGCACCTAGACCAATAACTTGGAAACCTGGCTCTAGCATAAAGGCACTGCCAATAGAACCTGTCGTACCAAGCAATAACAAACCTAAAAGCAAAGTTGTTGCAGCAGCCATACGGAACCATAGTAGTGCACGAGGTGCGATGTACTTGCCAATTGCAGCTGGACCTGGGCCATCTGTATCAGCTAGGGCTTGGCCCATACCTGGTACTTGTACAAAATTAAAGTAATATAGTAAACCAATCCAAACAATACCGGCTAACACATGCAGCCATACAGTTGCACCGTAATGTGACATGTTTTGCGCCTCAGCAACATTGCCCATAAAACCTACATAGACAATAATCGCTAAAATAAAGCCGATTAGAATCTTACCTTTCACTGAATTAATGAAACCCATGTTTCTCTCCGTTGTTGTAAAGTTGATGATTATAATAAGGTATTTTGTTATTGTCTATGATTTTTCGACTTTTTAACCTTACTTATATATATGCCTGAATTACCAGAGGTAGAAACCACTAAAAATGGCCTACTACCGTTATTAAAAAACCAAGTAGTTAGTCAAGCCATTCGCCACCGTGATAACTTGCGTTGGGAAATCCCTCCACATCTTAACACCACACTGGCTGAGCAAACCATTCTTGATATTGATCGACGTGGTAAATACTTGTTAATTCGTTTTGACGTCGGTACATTGATTATCCACTTGGGTATGAGTGGCTCTATCAGAGTAGTTGATACTGATGCTTCCTTAAAAAAGCATGATCATTTTGAATTGCAATTAACCAACCACCAATCAATGCGCTTGAATGATCCACGGCGCTTTGGCGCTGTGCTGTTTTCATACGATGGTTCGCATCCGCTACTAGACTCCTTAGGAGTGGAGCCATTAGCAACCTCGTTTGATGATGACTACTTATATACCAAGTCGCGCAATAAGCAACAAAATATTAAAGCCTTTATTATGGATAGTAAGGTTGTGGTGGGTGTGGGTAACATTTATGCCTGCGAAAGTTTGTTTGTTAGTGGTATTGACCCGCAACGCAAAGCCGGCAGTGTTTCTAAAAAACGCTACAAGGCACTCACGCAAAATATTAAGCATATACTAGCTCAGTCGATTAAGGCTGGTGGCACTACTTTGCAAGATTTTTCACAAGTAGATGGCTCGCCAGGGTATTTCGCCCAAACTTTAAGGGTGTATGGGCGTGAAACTGAGCAGTGCAACACGTGTAGTGGTAAAATTAGCCGTATTATTCAAAACCAACGTTCAACGTTTTATTGCAAACAATGTCAGACATAGATACGCCACAAGAATTATTCGAATCCAACTGCTCTATTAATTCAGAGCCTTTCGCCTTACAAAATTTAGGTAGTTACATGGAGCCTGAGTTTAGTGAAAACTGTATTTTGATTATTGACCCAGGGATGGCAGTTCACAATCGTGCCTATGCCGTTGTTCGTTATGAGGGTGATATGTATTTTCGCCAATACATTGAGCGTGGTGATAACAAATTCTTAGTGCCACTAAATTCACAACATGATGAAATTGAACTTAAAAGCGAGTTTGAAGTGGTGGGCTGCGTGATTCAACAGAAACAACGCAAACAAAAACCACTACATTATTATCATTTAAACAAGGATAGCAAACAGATGGATTTTTCCATCTCTGGAAAACTCAAAGACAAAGAAGAATCGTAATGGAAAAACAAGTACACCTAAGGTTTAGTATCGTAATGTCTATCTTCATGATTAGCATCATGTCGTTTGTGGTTACTTATATGAATATTGGCTGGACTGATCAAACCATTGAAAAATGGTTAGAAAGTCTTTCTATTGCCTGGTTAGTAGGTTTTCCCCTACTATATGTATTTGGCCCAATTTTTAAAAAGGCAATTGTTAAATCACTCAGCGAGTAATCACTCAATCCAAATCAGGTGTGCCATGCGCCCTGATTTAGCCCCGTCTCGACGATAAGAAAAATACTGACTCTTTTGTTCATAGGTACAAGCATCGCCGCCACTGATATTAGTAATACCCAATCCATTTAACGTAATTCGCGCGGCGTGATAAATATCTAGCTTGTATTTATCTTTAAATGGCATAAAGGCTTGTTGTAATAATATATCTTTAGCAACAAACTGATCAAACACATCTTGACCCACTTCAAAATTTTGTTGTGAAATTGCTGGGCCAAACTGCACAATCAAATCATCTGGATGAAACTTCGCCACAAAAGATTCAATCACCCCGTTCACAATACCCTTCCATCCAGCGTGCGCAACACCCACTTGTGTGCCTGCTTTATTACTGGCAAATATTGGTAAGCAATCTGCTGTTAGTACAGCGCAAACTTGATTTTTTACTCTGGTTATTATGGCATCACCCGTACAGTCAGCACTGGAAAAATCCAAACAAATATCAGAATGAATTTGCTCAAGCCATTTTGGCTCAGAGGGTAGATTATATTTATCGATTAATAGCGCTCTATTATTGTTAACCTTGAAAGCACTATCGCCGACATGTAGCGCAAGATTAAAATTATCATATCCATCAGCTATTAAACAAGATCGATGGTTTTTATTAAAAAAGCGAGTGGTTGTAATTAATTTAACATTTTTTGGAAAATTACTCACCATCGTACATAGATAATACTTCTAGCAAACCTTGCATATCATCAGGCAATGGCGCCTTCCACGATATCTCTTCACCTGTAATTGGGTGAGAAAGCGTGAGTTTTTTAGCGTGAAGCGCCTGACGATTAAAAGCTTTAAGCGCTTCTTTTAATTTGTCATCAGCTTTTTTCGGAAAACGGATCTTACCGCCATACATTGGATCTGCAACCAACGGGTGCTCAGCAAAGGACATATGTACACGGATCTGATGTGTGCGCCCTGTTTCTAAAATACACTTAACGTGAGTATGATGGGCAAAGCGATCAATCACACGGTAGTGAGTGATTGCATCTTTACCCTCTCCTTCTTCAACCACGGCCTGTCTGATTCTATCTTTAGGGTCACGTCCAATTGGCGCATCTATACTGCCACCAGAAATCATATGGCCATAAACAATCGCCGAATACTCCCGTGATACGGCATGGGTTTGCAACTGCTCTACCAGATTTTTTTGCGCCAACTCACTGCGTGCAACAACCATTAGTCCTGAGGTGTTTTTATCTAGACGATGCACAATGCCTGCACGATCAAGATTGGCTAATGAGGGGTCGTAATGCAGTAGTGCATTCGCCAAAGTACCAGTCCAGTTGCCGGCACCAGGGTGAGTGACCAAACCTACCGGTTTATTAACCACCATGATATCGGCATCTTCATAAACCACATCAATGGCAATATCTTCTCCTAGCCAGGCATTAGATTTTTCTTTAACCAATGTCAAGGCAATAATCTCACCGCCTAATACTTTCTCTTTCGGTTTAAAGGTTTTGTTATTAACCAATGCTTTGCCTGAACGTACCCAACTGGTAATTTTTGAACGAGAATAATCAGGCAACATGGCCGCTAAAGCACTATCAATGCGCTGGCCAATTAAGCGATCTGGAATAACAATATTTAATAAACTCATGTCGAGTATTTTACTGACTAATTACCAATCTTTTTACAAAGTATTGAATATGCGCGTATTTTTTACCCCTATAAGGCAAATATTTTAAATACGAGTGCGTGTAGTCATTCTACACAAGCGAGAATTTTAAATATTAAACACAATAGGAGTGAAAAAGACAAAGTGTAGAAGGGGTAATTTGGCGTCGCGTAAGAGATTTGAACTCTTGTTACCAGGATGAAATCCTGGGGTCCTGGGCCGGACTAGACGAACGCGACAAAACTATTTTAATTGAGATTGCCGAGAATAATAATTTTTTTTCAATTAACGATCACAATGTTGTTTTTAATTAATATATATATATGGTTTAAAATGGAGTTTTTAATTAATATCAGGAAATCATGAAACTACAAATTACAGGTGTTATCGCAACTATTTTTTTGATGAACAACGTCTCTGCAAGTGATGGAGAAGAGCTGTATGGGCAATTATGTGCCAGCTGTCATACGCCAAATGCTAGTGTTAAAATTGCACCGCCAATTTTTGCTGTTGTTGACCATGTTCGACAAGCTTATCCACAAAGAGACGATTTTATTTCTCAAGTTGTTGAATGGGTTGATGAGCCAAAAGCAGAAGTAGCATTAATGCCTGGTGCAATTCGTAAATTCAACCTTATGCCAAAATTAGGCTACAGCCAATCTGATGTAGAAAAAATTGCTGCATACTTATTTGACAAAAATACCGTACTATCAAAAGAATATTTAGAGCATAAAAAGAAGGGTCACGGAAGTAACTAAAGTCAGATTAGCGCTATAACTTCTGAGGTAAATTAGAAATCTAGCGCTAATTTGATAACAGCTTTAAATACGATTCATCTGGTCATGCAAGTTGGTGACTAACAAGCTTCTAGATGACAACAATAGTACAGACGAAAAAAAACCTGATTTAGTAAAATCAGGTTTTTTAGTGTATGGCATCGCCTAGGAGAATCGAACTCCTCTTACTAGGATGAAAACCTAGGGTCCTAACCGATAGACGAAGGCGACATAACATTTTTCTTGCTGCTGCTGGTGGAGCTAAGCGGGATCGAACCGCTGACCCCGACACTGCCAGTGTCGTGCTCTCCCAGCTGAGCTATAGCCCCAAATATTGGTGCAAAGCAAAAAAAGTAAATTATAGTCGCTATGTTGAAATAGTCAAGACTTAATTGGTAAAATGTTTATACAAATTGTATAAAAGCTTACTATGTTAATAAAAACCTTTACTGAAGAAACCTACACCTTAGATATTATGTATCACATGGGTACTTATGAAAATTCTATTCATTTTATCTTTGATCATCAGAGTAAAACTTGCGCCATTATTGATCCCGCATGGCATGCTGATTTATTTATTGACTATGCACGTGACAAAGGTTATACGATTACCGATATTTGGCTAACCCATTGGCATGGTGACCATACTAATGCAGCTGATGAAATTGCTGAAAAAACCAATGCCAAAATTACAGTAGGCATTAATGAATTACCTTATTTAGACATTGAGCACGATTTAATCACGGTTAATGATGGTGATATAGTGACACTCGGCAATACTAAGGCTAAAGTTATTAATACGCCAGGTCATACTGCTGGTGGCATTTGTTATTTGTTAGATGGTCATATTATGGTTGGAGACACTTTGTTTGTTTATGGTGCAGGTCACTGTAGTTTGCCGGGTGGCAATATACGTGAGTTTTACCATTCTATGCAAAAACTAAAACAAGTTGATGGCAAGGTGATGCTGCATTGTGGACATGATTACGGCTGCAAAATTGATACCACTATGGACGAACAAAAAACAGGCAATGCTTATTTGTTAATTGACAATGAAGAGGATTTTATTAGCTATGTTGAAGGCATGTCACAAGGTTTGGTACCCTACCCCACAGAAGCTCTGAGTTTAAAAGAAGTGCAAGCCATGCTATGATTGGTTTTTTTGGTGGATCGTTTGATCCTATACACTTGGGACATTTAAATAATGCTCAACAGCTCAAGCAACAACTTAAGCTCAGCCAATTGTTTTTAATGCCGTGCCATTTACCGGTACATAAAAACAACTTGAAGTTTTCAACTAAGCAGCGCCTAGAAATGCTTGAGCATGCCATTCAAAGTTTTCCTACCTTAGAGATTGACACTCGAGAAATTAAACGCCAAACAGACTCATACACCATTGACTCGCTAAAACAAATCAACCAAGAACACCCTAAGCAATCAATTTGCTTAATAATTGGCATGGATAGTTTTAACGACCTCTCCAGCTGGAAGGATTATCAGGATTTTTATCAATATTGCCATTTAATTGTACTGGAGCGTCCAGGTCAACAAAAACCTGCTACCATTTACAATTACACTAGTGCAATAAGTCGAGATGAGCTAACTAAGCAAGCGACAGGTTTAATCTATTTTGCTAAAACAGATGCGTATGATATTTCTTCTAGCCAAATTCGAGGTATTTTATTTGACGACGCTACCGATGGTAAAATGTCCGCAAACCAAAGCTTGGCCGGCCTATTGCCATCAAGTGTTATTAATTACCTAGAAAAATTATGAGCCTAAACTTAGAAGCACAACTTAAAGTTGTTACAGACACTATTGATGAATTAAAAGGTGAGGATATTATCACCCTCAAAGTACTCGATCAAAGTGCTGATATTGAAGCGATTGTTATCGCAACAGGCCGCTCTGTTCAGCATGTTCGTGGTATTGCTAATAATATCAAAATAGAGGCAAAACGTTTAGGTATGCAGGTTTCTGGCATTGAGGGTACAGAAACGGGCCATTGGGTCTTGGTCGATTTGGCTGAGGTGGTTGTACACGTGATGACTGAAAAAACCAGAGAATTCTACAAGTTAGAAAAACTTTGGTCTGGTGCTGATAACGACTAACCGCTGATGAAGATCAACCTGATTGTCATTGGTAAAAAAATGCCAGATTGGATACAAACAGGTATTAATCATTACCAAAAACAACTCCCTTCCCAACTTAATTTTAGTTTAATCGCACTTGACGCACAAAAACGCAAAGGCAAAAACATTGAACAAATAAAAGAATTGGAAGGCGATCTTATTATCAAGGCTGCTAAAGATTCAAGCTTAGTGATCGCTTTTGACGAACACGGCAAACAAAACACCACCAAGACAATGGCACAACAGCTAGGCAATTGGCAGCAAAATGGTGAGAATGTTTCTTTAATTATTGGTGGAGCAGATGGCTTGAGTAATGCAGTTAAGAGTTGCGCCAATCAACTTTGGGGTTTATCAAATTTAACCCTGCCCCATTCTATGGCAAGACTTTTAGCAGTTGAACAACTCTACCGAGCCCACTCATTATTAACTAATCATCCTTATCATAGGGAATAAAATATATCAAAATCTTATTTAAGACTTAGGAAAAAAACCAATGAAATTAGAATTAATCAGCTTTAAATTATGTCCATTTGCACAACGTGCCATTATTTTGTTAAATACCCAGAATATTGATTTTGAGATTACTTATATCAATCCGATGGATCCACCAGATTGGTTTAAAGCCATTTCTCCTACAGGCCAAGTGCCTTTATTAAAAGTAGACGATCAAGTGGTTTTTGAGTCGTCTGTTATCACTGAATTTATTAATGATATTAGCACTACTTCAATTCACCCAGACGATGTGGTGCAAAAAGCTAATAATCGCTCTTGGATTGCTTTTTCATCAACCATGTTTGATGATTTGTTCAGCTTGGTAACGGGTGATGAAGAAAAATTTAATACAGCTAAAACTGCTTTATTTGACAAACTAGCCAAACTCGAAACGGTTAAAAACCAAGGCACTTTCTTTAATGGCGACGCTTTTAATATGATTGATGCCGCCTTAGCACCTATCTTCATGCGTCTAGCCTGGATCAATGAATTCACTGACAATGCTTTATCTATTGCAGAATTTAGCAAGCTAAGTGCTTGGAGCGATGCAACTCTAGCGCTACCTGAAGTAGAATCTTCTGTGGTTGAAGGAATTGATGATGTTTACTATTCAAACATTGAAGGTCGAGAAGGTCATCTCTCAACGCTACTAGTAGAAGAAGAGTACTAAAAAAAATTATTCAATAATTGGCAGTACATTTTCAGGTGGTCTGCCAATCGCAACACCCTTTGCAGTTCTAACAATAGGACGCTCAATTAATATTGGATGATCGATCATGGCCTGGATTAGCTCATCTTCGCTAAGTGATTCGTCAGCTAGATTGTTATCCTTGTAAGGCGCTTCATGTGTGCGCATTAAAGATCTTGCATCAAGTTTAAGATCTATCAATAGATTTTTTAATTCGTCAGCAGCGGGTGGTGTGTCCAAGTATTTAATTACTTTAAAATCAACAACTTTTTCCTCTAAAATTCCTAGTGTTAATCTAGATTTTGTACATCTTGGATTATGGTAAATTATTGTGCTCATGGTTAAAAAATTATTATGAAAAAAATTGTTATTATACTCGCGCTACTAGTTAGCTTCACCAACGCTCACAGTATTACTGTTGATGAAATTGTTAGCTCTGCAAAAGAGCTATGGAAAAAAGAATCGCAAATCACTGTGCCAAATTTCTCATTAACTGATACCCAGGGTAATGTACATACAGACGAATCTACCAAGGGGAAATATTTAGTGGTGAACTTTTGGGCCACGTGGTGCCCACCCTGCCTAAAAGAGATTCCTGCTTTTGTTGAATTTTATGAAGACAACCAAGATAAAGTATTAATCTTGGGACTTGATTATGAGCAGGCTGACAAGCGTGCGATTGCAGATTTTACTGATACTTTTATGGTGAACTATCCAGTCATTTTATTTGACGAGTCAAATGGTCCGCAATTCTCAGAGTTTGGCGAAGTGTTCGGCATGCCAACAACTTATGTTTACAACCCTGATGGACTGTTAGTAGACTTTAAAATGGGCGAGATGGATATCGAATCGTTACAATCGGCTATTTCAAAGTAGCCAGGTTTTAGATTTTTTTCCAGAATCTCGTACCAGCTTAGGCACCAAATACCCACTTAAACAAGTTTGCAGTTGTTGGTGTAAGTTTATGGCTGTTGCATCATCAATAAAATAATTTTCAGCGCCTGAAACTTTATCTAGCATATGTAAATAATACGGCAAAATACCGATTTTATGTAGAGCTAGACTAAGGTTTTTTAAACAAGATACATGGTCATTAACCCCTTTTAACAAGACTGATTGATTTAACAAAGTGACACCCTGAAACTGCTTAATGGCTTTTGCAAACTGAGCGGATAATTCATTTTCATGATTAACATGGAAAACCATAATAACTCTTAATCGAGTTGTATTTAGGAGTTTAACCAATTCAGATGTTATTCTACTAGGCATCACAACCGCGCTACGGCTATGAATCCTCAGAGTGTCAATATGTTTAATTGACTCGATTGAATTAACCAAGCCTGCCAATTTTTGATCGTTCAAGCTTAATGGATCACCGCCACTAAGAATTACTTCGTTAATATTATTGTCGTTAGCGATATAACGCTCAATGTTAGTCCAATTACTCAGTGCATCATGTTGAGAATAATCAAAATTTTGCCTAAAACAATACTGGCAATGAATCGCACAAACTTGGGAGGCGATTAAGAGCACTCGATTAGGATACTTATGAATCAAGCCGTCTATTGGCGAGTTATCCTCATCATTTAAAGGTGCTAGTGTATAGCCACTTTGGCAAGTGGATGTTTGTGGCTGAACCTGTCTTAACAAAGGGTCGTTAGGATTGTCTTTATCTATTAAATTCGCATACTCTAAAGGAATTTTTATAGGAAAACTTCCTTCTTTAAAGGTGTGGGTGTTGAAATAGTCATTACTTTGACTAGCACCCTTAAGCACCTCTCTAGCTTGCTGATTCCACTGAACGTTCACTTGTTTTGATTCGTAGACATAAAAAAAGCCCCGTAAGGGGCTCTTTCAATTCGTTTTACTTAAGTCTTAACAAAATTTAGCGAAGTTTTCATCAGTATGCTCTTGACCGTCTTCATAGCCTGATTCATACTCTTCAGTTTTTCTTTGCTCTTCAATCTCAGGGTTGTTTAAGAAACCTGCAACCCAACCTTGGATATAGTTGTCGTTTACGCCCATTTCTTCCATTTTTTTAACGCCTTCGTAGTAAGTCATCACTGATACTCCTTAAATAATGTTTATAATTTTGTTGCTTACATCAGAGCGTTGTTCAACTGATATAAGAGAAAAATAATATTATAACCATTTAATTCCACAAGGCAAGAAAAAAACATGAATTTATCAGAAATAACCAATGGCTTAAATGATAAGCAGCATCAATCAGTGGCACTTGATGATGCTCAAAATGCTTTGATACTAGCAGGTGCAGGCAGTGGCAAGACTCGAGTACTCACTCATAGGATTGCCTATTTAGTTACTCAAAAAAAGATTCATACTGACTCTATCTTAGCAGTTACCTTTACTAATAAAGCAGCAGCAGAAATGCGTGGCAGATTGAGCTCACTATTAAGGCGCCCTATTCAGAGTATGTGGGTTGGAACCTTTCATGGTCTTGCTCACAGATTGCTACGCACACATTATGAGAAGGCAGGACTGAGCTCAGGTTTTCAGATTTTAGATGCACAAGATCAATTTAGAATTGTTAAGCGCTTAATGAAAGAAAACAACATTGATGAATCTAAATTTCCAGTTAGGAAAGTTCAATGGTTTATTAATCAGCAAAAAGACGAAGGTATTCGTGCTCAAGATGTTGATCCCGGCTACAACTTTTTTATTAAAAAGAGTCTTGAAGTATTTGTTTTATACGAAGCTCATTGTCGTGCTAACGATTTAATCGATTTTGCAGAGTTATTAGTTCGTAGTTATGAACTACTTAAAACCAATGTAGATTTGTTAGAGCACTACCAAACTAGATTTTCGCATATTTTAGTCGATGAGTTTCAAGACACTAATACGGTTCAGTATCGATGGATTCAACAATTATTTACTGGAAATAATAATGTATTTTGTGTGGGTGATGACGATCAATCTATTTATGGTTGGCGTGGTGCAAAAATTGAAAACATTACCAAACTAGAAACAGACTTTGCACCGATTCAAACCATTAGACTTGAGCAAAATTATCGCTCTACAGGCAACATATTATCGGCTTCAAATGCATTAATTGCTAACAATACCAATAGAATGGGAAAATCTTTATGGACTGATACTGGTAATGGCGATTTAATTGATGTATATGAAGCTCGCACTGAAACCGATGAAGCAGACTTTGTTGTGCGCAATATCCAAAAATCAATCAAAGATGGTGGATCTGCAAGTGATTGTGCTATTTTGTACCGATCTAATGCCCAATCACGAGTTTTTGAAGATGCCTTGATTAAATACAACATCCCTTATATTATTTATGGTGGTTTGCGTTTCTTTGAGCGTGCTGAAATCAAAGATGCGCTATGCTACCTACGTATGATTGAAAACACCACAGATAATGTGGCATTTGAGCGTGTCGTTAACTTTCCAACACGCGGGATTGGTAACGCCACACTTGAAAAAATTCGCGAGTTTGCCAAAGATCAGCATACTAACTTATTTCAGGCATCGATACAAATAGCGCCCACCCTACCTACTCGAGCTGCCAATGCATTAAATGGATTTATTCAACTCATTGAGCAAATGGCTGATGATGCCAAACACCTCGATTTAAACGAAAAGGTTGCGCATTTACTCAGTGCATCAGGACTAATGAATCATTATGCTAATGATAAATCTGACAAGGCTGGTAGTAAAAAAGAGAACCTCGAAGAGCTTATTTCTGCTGCTAAGCAATACAATCATGAAGAAGACAGCGAAATGAATGAAGTTGTCGGTTTTATTTCACTCGCCTCTTTGGATTCGAGTGGTGATGCCAATGCACCAGCTGCAGACAACGTTCAACTGATGACCATTCACTCTGCTAAAGGTCTAGAGTTTCCAAATGTATTCTTAGGTGGATTAGAGGAAGATTTATTTCCTTCAAGACAATCTAAGGATGAGCCTCATCTAATGGATGAGGAGCGACGTTTATGTTACGTTGGCATGACTCGAGCGATGAAAAAATTAACGCTTACATTTGCCGTTAAACGTTTTTTACATGGACAATCTTTGTATGCTTACCCATCACGATTTTTGGATGAAATTCCAACTGAGTACGTAAACAAAGTTAAAGCGAAATTTGGCGCAACGCAAACCAACTATAAAGAGGATGATATTTACAATCAAGATATCGAGCCTCAGGCCAATGGCCAATTGGCAGTCGGTGTGGGAGTGAAACACGCCAAATTCGGTTATGGTACCGTGCTTAATTTTGAAGGGGATGGTGACAGTGCCAGAATTCAGATTAAGTTTAAATCTGCAGGCACTAAATGGCTAATTGCCAGCTATGCTAACTTAGAGTTTGTTTAATTTAACGTCTTTTTCAGATCATCAATAGAGAAGCTTTGAACCGTTTGTTCATCCGTATAAACTGGCTTCATTTTGGTATGTGTACCAGCTTCTTTTTCAATCTCAGTTTGACGAGAAATCACTAGATTTAAACAATCAGTGATCATTTTCTGAGTGTTTTCTGTCAATGGGTGACGCAAGCCTGGCTTAGTCATTGTATCTTTAGCAACAGAAATTAATGTTTTTCTCATTGCCTTTAGCATTCTAATTTCAACGTCGTTTGTGGTTTTATCACTCATAATAAATCTCGTATATTGTCCAAATGGCTTAAGTGGGTTATTTTATCGTAGTTAAAGTGTTTATATCCTTGCATTAACTCTAGTTTTTCGCTAACACCCCAATCGGTGTCAATAACTGCACTAACCATCTCGGGATGGTTGCAAATTAACACCATGTCACAACCACTTTCTAGTGATACTCGCACTCGATCAACAATATCTTCAATAAAAAAAGCACCCTGCATTGAAAGATCGTCACTAAAAACAACACCGCCAAACCCTAATTGTTCTTGCAAAATTTGTTTAATCCATTTCTCAGAAAATCCTGCAGGTTTGTCATCAATTTGTGAATAGACAATATGTGCCGGCATCACTGCATCTAAACCTTGAGTTACCAACTCTTTAAAAGGAGACATGTCAGGTGTCAGCTCAATCATTGACCTATCATCAACTGGCAAATCTAGGTGTGAATCTGCCGCTACATATCCGTGTCCTGGAAAATGTTTACCCACACACTTCATGCCCGCCTCATGCATGCCTTTAATCAACTCAGATGCGAGTGCAACTATCACCTTAGGATTAGAATGTAATGCACGATCGCCGATCACTGATGATTGACCATAATCAACATCTAGAACAGGTGCAAATGAAAAATCAACACCAATAGCAAGTAATTCATAGGCCAAAATATAGCCACAAGAAAAGGCTTGTTGTGTAGCCAGCTCAGGATCTCGATCATACACATTACCCAATTTTGCCATGGCAGGAAGATGAGTAAAGTCCTGCTTAAAACGCTGTACACGACCCCCTTCATGATCAACTGCGATCAATAATTCTGGCTTGATTGAGCGAATAGACTCAATCAAAGTTTTAATTTGTTCGATAGATTCAAAGTTACGGCTAAAGAGAATGACGCCGCCAATTGAAGGCTTGGCTAGTTGGGATTTTTCTGTGTCGGTCAAACTGTAGGCCGATACATCCATCATAATGGGTGCAAATTTCATAAATTAATCTATATAAGGTTTGACTTTATAAACAAGATAAAGAATTGGTAGTCCAATTAGCGTTGTAATAATAAAGAATTCAGCATAGCCAAATGTCTCAACCAATGTGCCTGAATAGCCTCCAAATATCTTTGGCAATAAAGTCATTAATGAGGAGAATACTGCATACTGGACTGCAGTAAATTTAATATTGGTTAGGCTGGATAAGAAAGCAATAAAAGCAGCTCCTGCCAAGCCAGCAGATAAATTATCCATCGTAATGGTAATATATAGCCAAGTAATATCATGGCCAACATTCGCCAAAACGATAAACAAAAGATTTGTTAGTGCTGAAAGCAATGCACCCAAAAACAACACTCTAAAAACGCCAAATCTAATAGCCATTACACCACCTAAAAATCCGCCTGCAATGGTCATGAATAAGCCAAAAGTTTTAGAAACGGTAGCAATTTCAACTTTAGTGAAACCCATATCTTGATAAAAAATATTAGCCACCACACCAAGCACAATGTCGCTCACTCGATATAAGCCAATCACAGCCAATAACAATATAGCTACGCGCAATCCATAGCGTGTAAAGAAATCTTTAACCGGATCAATATAGGTGTCATTAACCATGGAGCGATTAACAACATCCAGCATGATTAAAATTCTAGCTGCTACATAAGCGCTAGCAATAGCTAACATCATTCTCAATGTACCAATGATAAAGCCTGACAAATGTTTGTTTGAAAAAGCGTCTGTTAAGATTGGTTTAAGGGTTTTAACCAAGTCAGAACTATAAACAAACGTGGCAATAAAAGCGGCTACAATCGCCAAAAATAGTCCAAAAAATCTTGCATAATCGAGCGTACTATAATTACTCTTACTACTGATAGCTTGTGGCTCTTTAATGACTAGTGTGGTGATGAGACCAACAACCATGACCAAAGCCATTAATAAGTAAGTTGTAGACCAAGCGCTAACGCTGTATAGCTCTTTAGTTGAACCAAAATAACTGGCTAAAAACAAACCACCTGCGCCAGCGACCAGCATACCAATCCTATAGCCAGCTATATAAGTGGCGCTAAGCATAGACTGCATCTCTTTTTCAGCTGATTCAATACGATAAGCATCGATCACAATATCTTGCGTTGCTGATGAAAACCCTAAGAGTACCGCACCAATTGCCATCAGCTCTAAACTTTCTATACCAGCCTGTGGGTCAACTGAAGACATGAGCACAATTGACGCTATAATGGCCAATTGGGAAATGAACATCCAAGCCCTTCTTCGACCTAAAACTCTAGTTAGAATTGGCAATGGCAATCGATCAACAAGTGGCGCCCAAACAAACTTAAATGAATAACCTAAAGCCGCCCATGAGAAAAAAGTAATACTAGATTTTGCCACGCCCGCTTCATTCAACCACAAACCCAAAGTAGAAAAAATAAGCAAAATAGGTACGCCAGCAGAGAATCCAAGAAACAACATGGTCATGACTCTTGGATGAACGAATAATTTAACGCTCTCTAACATTGCACCCATGGCATACCATCATGACGCCAACCGTTAACATTACCACGCTGATCATTTTCATCAAGATCACCTTCAAAACCACTAACCACATGAGCAACATTAGTAAAGCCATGATTCAATAGACACTTGCCTGCATCATCCGATCTAAAACCACTACGGCAAATCAAAATAATTTCAGTACTTTGGGCCTCTTGGCCAAGTGAGCGCTTAATTGCCGCGATAAAATCTTGCGCATGTGGCGCCCAATCTGGATCATCAAGCCAGGGTACAAATAGTGCATCAATGGGGCGACCAACAAACTTGTTTTCTGCTTCACAACGAACATCAATTAATACCGCATCAGCATTCTCTTGAAGACGCTCTAAGGCTTTCTTGGGCAGGTATTGAATCAAGGTAGTCATGAGGCAATTATAGCAACATCCTCACCTATTTGAACAAGATCAAATAACTCGATTAGATCTTTATTATGCATTCGAATACAGCCTTTCGATCCAGGACTTCCCATAGGAGTTTCATCTGGGCAACCGTGAATGTAGATATAACGACTTTTGGTATTTTTATTATGACTCTCAATCCCATCAAGCCAAAGAATTCGCGTGAGAATCCAATCTCGATCAGGGTGTTTTTGCGCTAAGTCAAATGTGTAAATTTCACCGGTAAAAACTCTGCCCTTTAGGACTGAATTAGGCACTAAATCAGCGCCAATTTTTTCAGCAATTTTAAACTTACCGAGTGGCGTACAAAATGAACCCTCTCGCTCGCCCACACCATTTGCTGCACTACTAATAGCATACGATCTGTTTTGAAAGATAAGCGTTTGATTAACAATATCAATTGTAATCATAAGACTGTATTATTTGGTAAATAGTGCGATTGATTCAACATGTGCTGTTTGTGGAAACATGTCCATAACGCCAGCAGTATCCAGCTTATAACCCAACTCAATGAGTTTAGCAGTATCACGCGCTAATGTTGCTGGATTGCACGATACATAAACAAGACGCTCAACACCTAGTTTTGGCAATAATTCAACAATCTCAATAGCGCCCGAGCGCGCAGGATCAACTAAAGCTTTATTGTAGGTCTTACCTCTAAACCACTCAAAACCCTCAACCTCTTTAAATAAATCAGCCTTGTAAAAATCAGCATTGCTAATGTCATTTTTTTCAGCGTTGTATTTAGCCCGTTCAATTAAACCTAAATCGCCTTCAACACCAACTACATGTTTAGCTTGCTTTGCAATTGGCAAGGTAAAGTTACCTAGGCCACAAAAGAGATCAATTACTTCATCATTATCATTCAACTCAAGCATATCAAGCGCAAGATTAATCATTTTTTGATTAAGTTTGAAATTAACTTGCGTAAAGTCCGTTGGCAAAAACTCCATTTCAATTTGATGATCAGGATGAGAATAAGTTAGTACAGCTGGCTTATCAAGTGGCTTAACCGTGTCTGCTCCTCCACTTTGGGTATAGAATGTCACGCCTAATTCATTGGCACAATCAAGCAATATTTGTTCATCATTTTCGGTAAATGGCTCTAGGTGTCGAAAAATAAGTACCGTATTATTTTCAGCAACCGCCACTTCAATTTGCGGCACTTGAGATTTAATTGAGAGTTTCTCGATCGCTCTGGCCAACACCTCTAGATTATCACCCAACGATGGATGTAGTACCTCACAACGACTCATGTTGGTAATAAAGCCAGATTTTTTTTCTCTAAAGCCTACCAGAACTTTTTCTTTTTTAGCCACATAGCGCACACCAAGACGCGCTTTACGACGATAGCCCCAGCTTTGCACCTGTAATGGCTCAAGCCATTGCTCCGGTTCAACTTTAGCCTGCCCTAAGAAAGCATCTTTTAACCATTCACCTTTGGCAGTAATTTGATCTTCGCTTGATAAGTGTTGAAACGAGCAACCGCCACAAATACCAAACACTTCACATTTTGGAGTAATACGATTATCAGCTGCTTTAAGCACTTCTTTAACGTCTGCCTCTTCAAATTTAGCTCGTGAAAAAGTACGATCAGCAATTACGGTTTCACCTGGTAAAGCCCCTGAAACAAAAATAACTTTTTCTTCTAAATGGGCAATGCCTCGACCTTCATGAGAAAGTGATTCTATTTCTAATTCGTAAGTTTTCGCCTTTATTTTTCTTCTTCTACCCATGATATGTACAGATAATTAATTAGGCTGATTATCCAATAGTTCAACCCAATGTTTGACTGGAATTTTATTGTCTTTTTGCAAATGCATTAAACAGCCAATATTTGCAGTGACAATCATCTCTGGTGTCGACGCCAAAAGATTGTTTAATTTATTGACTTTTAACTGCTTAGATAATTCTGGCTGAAATATAGAATAAGTACCTGCTGAGCCGCAACATAGATGTGAATCTTTTACTGGTGCCGGCGTATAACCGAGTTGCTGCAAGATAGAATTAACCAAGCCGGCTAATTTTTGCCCATGTTGCAATGTGCATGGCTCATGGTACGAAATATTCGCTTTTTCTAAATTAAGCTTGGACAGATCTTTATCCACTAAAAACTCAGCTATATCTTGAGTCTTACCAGAGATGATTTGGGCTTTTTGATAATACTCATCACCAGCTTTAAACATGGAAGCATAATCTTTCACCATTAGACCGCAACCACTGGCACTGGAAATAATACTATCAACGTCATATGCTAACCAAGCATCTATATTTGCTTTAATCTTAAGCATCGCATCATGTTCAGCACTCAAATGCTGGTCAACCGCACCACAACATTGTTTTTGCGGTGTTTCAATCGCATCATAACCAAGCTTGGCCAGGATGTTTTTAATACTATGATTAATATTCGGTGCAAGTGCTGGCTGTACACAGCCACCCAGTAACAAAACTTTTTTACTACCAACACTTGGAATAACAGCCTTACCCCGCTTACCTGAATGTTTTGTAACCAATCCAATTGGATTAAATAAGAGTGGTGTGGTTAATAATTTACGCACAGAATAACGCATGAATTTTTGCCAAACTGGGCGTTTTTGTTCAACAAATTCACGACCAATATCAACCAACTTTCCATATTCAACACCAGATGGGCAAGTCGTTTCACATGACCTACAAGTTAGGCAACGATCCAAATGCTTAATACTTTCTTGAGAGAAGTCATTTTTCTCAAGCGAAGACTTAATTAAATAAATACGGCCACGAGGTGAGTCTAGCTCACTACCCAAAAGCTGATAAGTTGGACACGTGGCTAAACAAAATCCACAATGCACACATTTTCGAATAATCTCGTTAGCTTTAAAATTAGCAATTTGATGTGTTTGCATTACTTAAACACCCCTTTTGGATCAAACACTGTTTTTAAACGAGCCTCAATCTCTTGGCGCAACCTTGAGTGTTGAGTAGTTTTTTGACTCATTTTAAGATTTCCAACATAACTTTTAGGCATGACTTTGAAACTAATTTGAGTCACGACGGCAAGCTGACCTTCTGAGCCAACTAATAATCTAGAAACATCGTATCCGGCAACATTTTTCATCACTTGCCCGCCAAAATTTAATAACTCACCTGTGCCATCTATAATTTGCACGCCAAGCACACTATCAGATAAATCTTGAGCGCCCTGTGCATAAGCAGCGCCAATACTTTGCTCACTGTCTTCGATATAAAATGGCAATACTTGATGATTTTTTGCCAAGATATTTTGCACTTCAGCAATCAACGTTCCTGCCTTCACAGTGACCACCAATTCTTCAGAAAAATACTCTTGAATTCCTGAATAATCTAGCCACTGACTATCAATGTGAATAGAGCTTGCACACTTAATTTCATCTTGTAATTGTAGAAGTCTATCTGACATCAAAAACGCTCCAATTCAGGATGTGGCAATTGGCCATTATGCACATGCATTGATCCCAATTCAGCGCATCTATGTAATTCAGGCACTGCCTTACCAGGGTTTAATAATGATCTAGGGTCAAAGGCTGCCTTAATTTTATGAAAAATTTCTAATTCTTTAGAATTAAACTGATGACACATAGCGTCCAGTTTTTCAATCCCCACACCATGTTCGCCAGTAATCGTACCACCCATATCAACACTGAGTTTTAAGATTTCGGTGCCAAATTCCTCAGTTCTTTCAAGCTCACCCTCAATATTTGCATCATACAAAATAAGTGGATGTAAATTACCATCACCTGCATGAAAGACATTAGCTACTCTCAGTTGATATTTTTGAGATAGTTCATTAATTTTTTCAAGCATATCTGCCAGATGACGCCTTGGAATGGTGCCATCCATACAGTAAT